>JBAXUL010000084.1:0-17796 GCA_037129695.1 Prolixibacteraceae bacterium | reverse complement strand
GAAATCAAAATTAGAACAGATGAAATGAGCATGATAGAATATCACCCACGAAGATGATAATAACCCTTGCGAATTCCATTTATCCTTTGAAAAACAATTTATAAACGCATGAACAATTTTAAAATTTTATTGGTCTATCCGAGATATCCCGATTCATTCTGGAGTTTCAAGAATGCCATGCGGTTTATCTCCAAAAAGGCAACTGTCCCCCCGCTCGGTTTAATCACGGTGGCGGCCATGCTTCCTGAAAATTGGAAAAAAAAGCTTGTGGATCTGAATGTGGCCAAACTCAAGCCGAGTGATATTTTGTGGGCGGATTATGTTTTTATCAGCGCGATGTCGATCCAGCGGGATTCTGCCATTCAGGTCATTGAAGAGTGTTTGGCCAGAGGAAGAAAAATAGTGGCAGGCGGACCGCTCTTTACCCAGGACTATGAACACTTTCCTGAAATCGATCATTTCGTGCTCAACGAAGCTGAAATAACCCTGGTGCCGTTTCTGAAAGACCTGGCTGAGGGCCAACCGCTTCAGAAAGTCTACCATACCAGTGATTATGCCGATCTGACAACGACTCCCGTCCCAGATTACAGCTTGTTGTCTATGAAGGATTATGTAACCATGAATATGCAGGTGAACAGGGGATGTCCTTTTGCCTGTGATTTTTGCGAGATTACCACCTTGCTGGGGCATGAAGTGCGGATGAAGAATACGAGTCAGGTACTCGATGAACTTGAGGCGCTCTACCGCCTGCATTGGCGCGGACCTGTCCTGATTGTGGATGATAATTTTATCGGGAACAAAAAAATGGTTAAGCACAGTCTGTTGCCGGCAATGAACAGGTGGATGAAGGAGCATAGGTACCCATTCGCTTTCGAAACCCAATGCTCTATCAATCTGGCCGATGACTCCGACCTGCTTGAACTGATGGTGGATACCGGTTTTAAGTCTACTTTTATCGGGATCGAAACCCCTGATGCTGTTTCACTGAATGAATGCCACAAAGTGCAAAACAACAACAGGGATCTTCTTCACAGTGTCCAAAAAATTCAGCGTGCCGGCATGCAGGTTTCCGGTGGATTTATCGTTGGTTTCGACAGTGACATTCCTTCCATCTTCCAGCGGCAAATTGAATTTATCCAGCAAAGCGGGATTGTTTCTGCGATGGTTGGTATTTTGCACGCCCCAAAAAACACCCGGCTGTACAAAAGGATGGCAGGTGAAAACAGGCTGGTCAGTGAATCGAGCGGGAATAACACGGATGCCACCATGAACTTCATCCCTAAAATGAATGCGATGGAACTTCTGGAAGGTTATCGGCGTGTCATCGATGGAATCTATTCTGTCAAACCTTATTACCAGCGTGTTCGCCAATTCTTAAGGAACTACCGTCCCATTGACGCAGTTAAATCTAAATTGCGTTTGTCAGACATCAAAAGTTTCTTCAAGTTGGTTTATGTCATAGGAATCAGGAACAAGGGAAGGAGAGAATTTTGGAAATTGTTTTTCTGGACACTTGTCAGGAAGCCCCTTTTGTTCAAGGATGCCATTCAGTATGCGGTTTATGGCTATCATTTCAGAATTGTTTATGGGATTAAATAGTCCTTCATTGCGGATCATGGAGTCTTGTGCTGGGATTGTCAATGAAAAATCCAGATTCATTTTGCACCCTAACAGACAAGTGCAGGCTATGCCATGAAGTCGTTGTCCGGGTATGGACTGAAATCAGAATCAGTATTTTAAACAAGCTCAATTTTCTTAGCTAATTTTCTTTGATGATAGGGCACTCCGCCAATATGCCTTTTCCTGCTTTTTTTTCAAATCATCCCATGCATCTCGTTATTGAATTGTAAATTTGGGTGGTAATAAATTAAAAATCATTCATCCAATCCATAGTTGTCATGACGCGAATCAGTTTTGAAGAGATGCAGACCACCATCCGGTCAGCATTCGTTGTAGCCGGGATGACGGAAGAAAAAGCCGGAATTTGTGCGGGAATTCATGCCGAATCGAGCATGGACGGAGTTTTTTCACACGGCTTGAACCGGGTGGAAAGGTACGTGGATTACATCGGCAAGAACTGGGTGGATGTCAATGCCGAACCAACTTTGGAGGTTGGTTTGGGAAATATGGAAATTTATAACGGGAACATGGGCCCCGGAATCCTGAATGCACTTTTTGCCATGAACCGCGCTACTGAATTGGCCCGGATGAGTGGTTTCGGAATTGTAAGTCTCAAAAATACAACTCATTGGATGCGTGGAGGTTCTTATGGATGGCAGGCTGCCGAAAAAGGGTTTATCGGAATCTGCTGGACAAACACCGAATCATGCATGCCTGCCTGGGGTGCCTCCTCAGAAGGTATCGGTAATAATCCGTTTGTAATGGCCGTCCCCCGGAAAGGGGGCCATCTGGTTCTGGATATGGCGATGTCTCAATATTCCTACGGGAAATTGCAGGTAACAAGGATGAAGAACGACACACTCCCTTATCCAGGAGGATTCGATCACGAAGGGAACCTGACTGATAATCCCGGGGCCATCGAAGAAACCCGACGGATTCTGCCTATGGGATATTGGAAGGGTTCAGGTTTTGCCATTCTGCTGGATGTCATGTCTGCGCTTTTATCCGGGGGACTGACGACTGCCGGAATTGATCAATTGGGGAAAGGTTCGTGCGGAAGTTGTTGCCAGGTATTCATTGCCATTGATCCATTGAAAATGAATTCTCAGGAATTCATGGAGGAGGCACTGGAGCAAACCATCAGACAGGTCAAGGACTCGGATCCTTCAGTTGAGGGGGATGAGATCTTTTACCCGGGTGAACAATCATTGAAAAAAAGAACGGAGAACCGGGAACTGGGTATTCCTGTTGATGACGGTGTCTGGAAAAGAGTCAAGGAACTTGCTAAAATTATTTAATCAATACCTTTGAAGAGTCATGTTAAAAGACCTCATCCTGCAAAACAGAAGTTACCGCCGCTTTTACCAGTCAGAACGGATTACCGAATCGCAGTTGCGGGATTGGGTTGACCTGGCCAGAATTTCGGCTTCTGCCCGCAATGCCCAGCCATTGAAATATTTCCTCAGTACCGGAGAGCCCGAAAATGCTCAAATATTTGAAAACCTGGCTTGGGCAGGCTACCTGACTGATTGGCCCGGTCCGGAGGAAGGAGAACGGCCTTCGGCCTATATCGTGATGCTTCACGACACCCTGATTCCCGGGAATTATTTGTGCGATGACGGAATTGCCTCGCATAGCATTTTGCTTGGAGCCACTGAAGCTGGTTTTGGAGGTTGTATTGTGTATTCGGTGAACCGCAACAAGATTCAGACTTTGCTCAAACTACCCGAACATCTGGTGATTGTTCAGGTGCTTGCATTGGGGAAACCCAAGGAAACGGTTGTATTGGATACCGTAACAGATGGTCAAATCAAATACTGGCGCGACGAAAACCAGGTTCATCACGTCCCGAAGCGGACCTTGGACGAGATCATTGTGCAGGTTCAGCCTTAAGAATACAAAAACCTCCTGATACTGCGTTTTGGTGTTTTGGCGAACTCTTCAGGATGGATTTCGAATTTGGAAACATTCATGAAAGCCGGCACGGATGCGTTGATTTCCTTGAGGTACTGCTTGTAGAGCAGGTTCAAATCTTCCTCTGATAAATTGCCGGCTTCAACAGCATCGGGATCAGGATAAATCAGGACAACCAGTTTGTCGCCATTGCGCTGAACAATGAGGGATTCAGTAATTGCGTATTTGTTATTCCATTGCGCTTCTATCTCTTCCGGGTAGATGTTCTGACCACTGGCACCCAGGAGCATGTTTTTGCTTCTTCCTTTGATGAAAATATTTCCCTGGCTGTCAATGACACCCATGTCGCCTGAATGGAGCCATCCCTCTTTGTCAATGATTTCCGCGGTTGCTTTTTCATTCTTGTAATATCCGAGCATGACATTATCTCCCCGCATGATGATCTCTCCGGGGATTTTCTGTGGATCCGGAGAATCGATTCTGACTTCCAGCGTATCCACAGATTTGCCGGCAGATCCTTGCTTAATCTGACCGGAAGGAATGTAACTGATCAGAGGGCCGCATTCAGTCATCCCGTAGCCTACCGTGTAAGGGAACTTGATTTTTCTGAAGAATAACTCGGCTTCCTTGTTTAGAGGTGCGCCGCCAATTACTATTTCGTGGAATTTTCCGCCAAAAGATGCCACCAGTTTCGCCTTAATTTTGGCATAAAGGATGGAACGGATACCCGGAATCCGCAATAAAATCTTCATTGATTTTTTGTTGATGGCTGGCAGTATCTGTTTTTTGTAGATCTTTTCTATGACCAATGGAACAGAGAGCACCAACGCAGGCCTGATCTCCTGAAAAGCCTGCATGATGATCTTGGGTGAAGGAGTTTTTGTTAAGATGATTATTTGACATCCAATGCTGAACGGGAATAAAAATTCGAAGGCGCACCCGTAGGCATGAGCCAGAGGAAGGAAGGATACAATGGAATCGCCCGGTTGCAGAGGCATATTATTCTGTGCATAACGAATGTTGGCAGTCAAATTATTATGGGAAAGCATAACACCCTTTGAAAACCCCATGGTTCCCGAAGTATAGCTGATGACAGCCAGCTGATCGTTGGTAATCTTTGGAAAACTAAAGTCGGTCGTATTCAATCCATTCCTTTCCTTCTCTTCAAACATTTGTTCTGCCGAATGAATGTTGTCTGCGATTTTTTGGTCGGGGGAAAACAACAACTGGAAATTATTCAGGGAAACTACCGCCTTGACAAGCGGGATTTTGGACTTATCCAAATCCTGGAACATATTATCAGCAGAGAACAGTAATACTGAGTCGGAATGGTTGAGGATATGAAGCAGGTCTTCCGGCTTGAAGTCGGGCAAAATGGGTACGATTACCGCCCCGTAAGTGATGACAGAAATGTAGCTGATGCACCATCTGGCAGAATTTTTTCCCAGTAAGGCTACTTTGTCGCCCGGTTTGAGCCCAGCATTCCCGAACAGATTGTGAAATCGGATGATTTGCCGGGTAACTTGGGCATAAGTAAATTTTTCACCGTTGTAATCAGATAAAGCAGTGATGTTACTGTTTTTTCTCAGGGTGTTTTCGATGTAATCAACCAGATGTTCGCTTAACATATCAGTTCTCTTTTTGGTAAATGAATGGCAATCCTAAATGTGACCGCTGACAGGGTGCGGCATGTAGAGTTCTTCCAGAGAGATGATTTCTTCCTGCGTCAGTTTGATGGATAAGGCCGCGACTGCTTCCTCCAGGTGTCCGGGTTTGCTTGCCCCAATGATCGGGGCAGTGATGGCCGGCTTCGAAAGCATCCAGGCAAGGGCTATCCTGGCTTCAGGAAGCCCTCTTTGGGTAGCAATTTCTGAGAGCCTGGCAATTATTTCAAAATCTGAATCTGCCTGGTATAGTTTTTTCCCGAATTCGTCTGTCTGCGCCCTGAGAGTCTCATTTCTTTCTTTGGATCTTTTGCCGGTGAGAAGTCCGCGTGCCAAAGGAGACCACGGAATTACCGCGATTTTCTGATCGAGGCACAATGGAATCATTTCACGCTCTTCTTCGCGGTAGATCAGGTTGTAATGGGGTTGCATCGAAACAAAGCGTGTCCAGCCATGAAGATCCGACGTATACAATGCTTTTGCAAATTGCCAGCTAAACATGGATGAGGCGCCAATGTAGCGTGCCTTGCCCGCCTTGACCACATCGTGAAGGGCCTCCATGGTTTCTTCAATAGGAGTATTATAATCCCAGCGGTGTATCTGGTAAAGGTCCACATAATCCGTTTTAAGCCGTCTGAGGCTGTTGTCGATGGAACTCATGATGTGCTTGCGGGAAAGCCCAGCATCATTGGGATCCTGGCTCATCGGGTTATAAACCTTGGTGGCGATCACTACCTCGTCTCGTCTTGCGAATTCCTTTAGCAGGTTGCCAACGATCTCCTCACTTGTTCCATAGGAATAGACATCTGCCGTGTCGAAAAAATTAATTCCCAACTCAAGCGCTTTTTGAAAATAAGGCCTGCTTTGTTCTTCGTTCAAGGCCCATAGCCATCTGTCTGCAGCTTTACCATATGTCATGGTTCCCAGGCAAATCCTTGAGACTTTCATTCCCGTGTTGCCAAATCTGATGTATTCCATCTGTCTGATATTTTCTTAGTTGATTGATCTTCTAAATTACGTTTTTTCAGTTCGTGATTCAACTTTAATATTGGGAAAAATACAATTTGTAGATGCTTTATTTTTGTAACTGATTCACACTGTAACTTTTTCATCAAAACAAGGTAATAACTAACTAAAGTTCAATCTGAAAATAATGAAAATATTAACTACCGCCACACTTTTGGGGATCACATTGCTGGCAGTTCCTCTATTTAGTTATTTTTTTGCTGCGGCTCCGGGACCTGAGGCATGGAAAGCCATTTTTACCCTGATTCAAATCGTTGCCGTGGCTGTTGTCTGGACATTCCTTGCAGGTGAATTGACACAGAACTATAGTCAGGTCGATAAATTGTGGAGCATTCTACCTGTTGTTTATGTGTGGGTCATTGCATTTTACGGCGATTATTCACCAAGGCTTCTGCTGATGGGAATCCTGACTACCGTCTGGGGAGTGCGGCTAACGGTCAACTTTGCCTTGAAAGGAGCTTATCAGTGGCGCTTCTGGCTGGGAGAGGAAGATTACCGCTGGCTGATATTGCGTCAAAAGCCGGAATTTAATCCACGTTGGAAATGGATGTTTTTCAATCTACTGTTTATCAGTGGATACCAAAATGTGCTGATTCTGCTTTTTACCTTGCCTGCCATCATCGCGCTACAGAATAATACTTCACCTTTAGCCATTTATGATTGGATTATAGCAGGTTTGATCTTGTTTTTTATACTCTTCGAAACAATTGCCGACATTCAGCAATGGAATTTCCAAAGTAAAAAACATGCGATGATCCAATCGGGAATCATGTTAACAGGTGATTATAAAAAAGGATTCCGGGATCGAGGACTTTGGGCCTATTGTCGTCACCCCAATTATCTGGCAGAGCAGGCTATCTGGGTTTGCTTTTATCTTTTTGGCCTATCCGCAGGAGGTCAGTGGTTTAATTGGAGCATTGCTGGTTGTCTTCTGCTGATAGTCCTTTTTCAGGGCAGTTCAGGCTTTAGTGAAGAGATCAGTTCGGGTAAATATCCTGAATATCGGGAATATCAGAAAAGAGTCCCTCAGTTTATACCCAAATTAAAAAAGCGAGCTTTTTTTTCGCCATATACCCCTGAAAATTAGTATACAAAGCTTATTATTTGTTAATATATATCGAAATAACACTTTTTTGGCTGAAAACTGTACGGGTTGCACAATAATTTTCATACTCTTGTAGAAATTTTGAAATGGTTATAATAATGATTCTTTAATTTTCGAAAACTGAAGATGAAAAAATTTCTGTTCACTGTTGTTATTCTGACATTTGTATTTTTTGCAAAGGCTCAAAAATGGGAGTCCGGATTTGAGGAAGCAAAGGCAATATCAGGTCAGCAAGGAAAAAACATTGTACTTGTTTTTTCCGGATCCGATTGGTGCATTCCTTGCGAGAAACTTGAGAAATTTATTTGGGAGTCGCCTGAATTTATTCAGTATTCAAAAGACCATTTTGTGATGTTCCGTGCTGATTTTCCCAAGAAAAAGGCAAATGCACTTCCCAAAGAGCTACAGGATAGAAATGACAAACTGGCTGAAACCTACAACAAGCAGGGGCTATTCCCATTGGTTTTGGTCCTGGATAAAAAGGGAAAAGTACTTGGAACAACGAGTTATAAAAACATAACTCCTAATGAATATATCGCACTGCTTCACTCATTTGAAACTAATCTTCAGTGAGAAATTTTGTCTTATCCCTTTTACTACTTGCTCCTGTCGTGATGAATGCACAGGAAAAATTTACCAAAACGCTCAAGTTAATGGGTTGTCAGTTTGATATCACGGTAGTGGCCAGAAGTGAATCAGATGCAAACAACTACATTGACACGGCGGCAAAAGAGGTGACCCGCATCGAGAAATTAATTTCCGAATGGGACTCCACCACGCAGATTTCCATGGTCAATAAAAATGCGGGGATAAAAGCGGTGAAGGTGGACAAGGAGGTCTTCGACCTGATCGTTCGCAGCATCAGGATTTCGGAGCTCACCGATGGCGCTTTTGATATTTCCTGGGCGGGTACGAACCATATTTGGAAGTTTGACGGTTCCATGAAAAGACTCCCGACAGAAGAAGAGGTAAAAGCCGCTGTTTCTAAAGTCGGATATAAAAATATCATCCTGAATGTGCAGGACACCACTGTATTCCTGAAATTGAAAGGAATGCGTATCGGCTTTGGCGGAATCGGGAAAGGTTATTCGGCAGACAAAGGAGCTGCATTGTTGAAATCAATGGGTGTGACAGCAGGGATCATGGATGCATCAGGTGATATTACCGCATGGGGCAAACAACCTGACGGAAAACCGTGGATGATTGGGATTACCAATCCTTTCAACAAGGAAAAGATTTTTTCGTGGTTTCCGTTTGAGGGTCGTTCAATCGGCACATCCGGGAATTATGAGAATTTTGTCGAGTTTAATGGTGTCAGGTACACGCATATCATTGATCCGCGAACCGGATGGCCTGTTCATGGAGTGGCCAGTGTGACGCTCTTCGGCCCGAATGCGGAGCTTTCCACCGCCCTCACCAAGGCGATTTTTGTAATGGGAATTGATGTGGGCCTCAACCTGATCAAACAACTGAAAGCAATAGATTATGTGGTGGTAGATGAAAAGGGTAAAATCTACGTTTCGGACAAGATCAAAATGAATAGCATTGAGAAATTGAATATTACAGGAAAATGAGAAAGAAAATTTATCTGATGATTTTTGCCCTGGGGCTTCTCTCATCATGCGTTTCTGTCAAGGAATACAAGAAAATATACCTGAATGATCCGGATATGAAATTGTCCGCACATGAAAGTGAGCGGTTTGAAAGCAATTTTCAGGTATACAGGGAAGGTGCTTCAGGTGCAAACGGAGGGAAAACCGGAGGTGGTTGCGGATGCAACTAACCAAAAAATCATTGATCAAATTAGATATTCATCTATATATTCTCATTGAATGAAGGGAGCCATATTAATCCTATTGAGTCTGTTGGCAATTTCAGGAAATTCTGTTGCCCAATCCTCTGATTCGACCAAAGTTCAGGGAACAGATTCAGCCAAAGTTTACAGAAAACGAGTACTGGAAAGTACCGAGGTGAGTTTGCTGATGAGTTTTTACAACCAGGATGGAAGCCATTCGCCGGTAAACGGTGGAATCGGTACGGAAAAACTCGAAGATATAACCCCTACGCTGGTAATCAGCATTCCGTTGAACAATAACGATGTGCTAACATTTGATGCAGGTATTTCTGCCTATACTTCCGCGTCCTCGAGCAATATCAATCCGTTTATGTCTGTGTCATCGACCCTGAAGAGCGCTCCTTTGTTTACGACTACTGCTGCATCCAGGAACAGCGGTGGAGGGGGAACCATCATAACCACTCCGACTAATTCAACACCTGCAGTTCCTTCCAAGCCTTACGGAACACCCTGGCTGGCATCTACAGGAGCTTCTCACAGTGATGTCAATAAAGCGATTCATACGGATTACAGCCATTCATCCGATTCCAGAAATTTAATCTGGGGGTCCAACGTGGCCTATTCAAAGGAATATGATTACATCTCCTACGGTTTTGGAGGAAATGTCACGAGATTGTTCAACGAAAAGAATACGGAAATTGGATTGAAGGGATCTGCCTACCTGGATCATTGGAAACCGATTTATCCCACTGAGTTGAGAGAATATGCCGACTATGGACTGAACTTTCAGTCGAATGGTTATTTTAAAGGTGTGACAGTCATGGATAACAAGGGAATTGCCTCAACCGCGTATCTTCCCTCTGCTTTCAAGCCATGGGACCAGACCGGCAGGGATTCCTATACTTTGTCCTTTTTCGCTTCACAGATACTGAACAAAAAATTGCAGGCAGCATTCTTTTTTGATCTTGTTCTTCAGCAGGGAATGTTATCCACCCCTTATCAGCGAGTCTATTTTGCGGACAAGCCCAATTATTATATTGGATATGCCGCATTTATTCCTGTTTATACAAAACCGGACAATAATGCTGTTTATCAACTGGCAGATGATATTGAGCGTTTACCCGGTAACCGGTACAAGTTTCCGTTCGGAGTAAGGGCGAGTTATTATATCAACGAAACTTTTGTGTTGAAGGGTTATTACAGGTATTATTTGGATAACTGGGGTTTGAAGGCGCATACGCTTAACCTGGACCTTCCCGTAAGATTTAGCCAGTCATTTTCCGTAACGCCTTCCTTCAGGTATTATATCCAGAATCAGGTCGATTATTTTGCCCCGTTTGAAACCCACAAATCGGCTGAAAAATATTATACTTCAGATTATGACCTTTCCAAATTCACGGCAGAACAATACAGTTTGGCATTGAATTACACGGATATTTTTACCCGGCTCAAAATCAGTAAGCTTGGCTTCAAGAATTTTAATGTGAGATACAGCCATTATTCCAGGAGTGACGGATTGTCCGCCAATATTATCTCATTCGGCATCAAGTTGGTTGGGGATAAATAGTAGCCGGATATTTTGCGTATTTTTGCACCATGGCGAAATTACACGACACCTCCATCAAGAAGGAGAAAGTGATCCTGGTTGGATTGATTTATGGCAGGCAGGATGAAAAAGTGGTACAGGAATACCTCGACGAACTCGAGTTTCTGGCCGAAACGGCCGGTGCCGAAATTTACGAGCGGTTTACCCAGAAACTTGTCAATCCCCATCCTGCTACATTTGTCGGATCGGGTAAATTGCAGGAAATTCTTGATTTTGTGACCGTGCATGAGATTGATTCTGTCATTTTTGATGATGAACTTTCGGCCACCCAACTCCGGAATATCGAAAAAGTAATCGACTGCAAAATATTGGATCGCACCAACCTAATCCTCGATATTTTTGCCAAAAGGGCCCAGACAGCCCATGCCAAAACCCAAGTAGAACTTGCTCAATACCAGTATCTTCTTCCACGGCTGACACGTATGTGGACCCACCTTGAAAGACAACAGGGAGGTATCGGGATGCGCGGACCCGGTGAATCTCAGATTGAAACGGACAAACGGATTATTCTGGATAAAATCTCCTTGTTGAAAAGCGATCTCGCCAAAATTGACAAACAGATGAGCGTTCAGCGGAAGAACCGCGGGAACATGGTGCGCGTCGCCCTCGTTGGGTACACCAATGTTGGCAAATCCACCATCATGAACCTGATCAGCAAGTCGGAGGTGTTTGCCGAGGACAAGTTGTTCGCCACGCTCGATACTACCGTACGCAAGGTGGTGATAGGGAATCTTCCATTTCTGCTTTCGGATACAGTGGGATTTATCCGCAAACTGCCTCATCACCTTGTTGAGTCGTTCAAATCGACGCTGGATGAGACCCGTGAGGCGGATATTTTGATTCATGTGGTGGACATCGCCCATCCCGGTTTTGAAGACCAGATTGAAGTGGTGAACAAGACGCTGGCCGACATTGGCGCCACCGATAAACCAATGATCTATCTCTTCAATAAAATAGATGCCTTTACCCATGTTGAGAAAGAGGAAGATGACCTGACCCCGTCGACCAGAGAAAATAAAAGCTTGGAGGAGTGGAAGAATTCATGGATGGCCAAGGAGAACATGAATGCTATTTTTATTTCGGCCAAACAAAAACAGAACATACCGGATTTCAAAAAGGCCTTGTATGAAGAGGTGAAGAAGATACACGTAATGAGGTTTCCTTTCAATGACTTCTTGTTTCCGAACTTTGAAGACTGAACCACGAAGGGACACAAATACACACGAATAGAGGATGGTACCACAAATGGGAACAAAGAGAAGGCGTTAAATCTTACAATTTAACGCCTTCTCTTTGTTCTTGAAAATCATTAATTTTCAATTGTTTCCAATAAGATTGATGGGAAACTGGGGTGGGAAACTTTTATGGTCAATTGTCAATTATTTCACAACACCCTCTTTCACTAGGTATTCGGCGATCTGAACTGCATTCAGAGCGGCTCCTTTTTTGATCTGGTCAGAGACAGTCCAGAAAGTCAGTCCATTGGGTGTGGTAAGGTCTTTCCGGATACGTCCGACGAAAACTTCATCGCGACCGGCCAGAAATAGCGGCATAGGATATTGTTTCTCCGCTGGCTTGTCTATGACGATCACACCTTCGGCTTTTTCGAAAGCCGCACGTGCCTGTTCGACTGATATTTCAGCTTCCGTCTCCACCCAAATGGCTTCGGAATGGGCACGCATGACCGGTACCCTGACGGCCGTAGCACTTACCAGGATGTCGGAGTGCATAATTTTCCGTGTTTCGTGGAACATCTTCATCTCCTCCTTGGTGTAGTCGTTGTCTGTGAAGACATCGATGTGCGGGATCAGGTTCTGAACGATCTGGTAGGCAAATTTTTTGACGGTAGGCTCTTCGCTGTTCGCGATCTGTGCCGTTTGCGTCTCAAGTTCATCCATCCCTGAAGCACCGGCACCGCTTGCGCTCTGGTAAGTAGAGATACGTACCCGGGTGATGTGGGACAATTCTTCTATCGGTTTCAGGGCTACCACCATCTGGATGGTGGTACAGTTGGGGTTGGCAATGATTCGGCGTGGCATGTTTTTGGCATCCGCTGCATTGACTTCAGGCACTACCAGTGGAATGTCCGGTTCCATTCTGAAAGCGCTGGAGTTATCGATCATGATGGTCCCGAACTTGGTGATGGTTCCGGCAAAGTCTTTGGAGATACCGGCTCCGGCAGATACAAGGGCTATGTCGATCCCTTTGAAATCATCGTTGTGTTGCAGCTCTTTTACAGTAAGTGCCTTATCTTTAAAGTGATAAATTGCTCCGGCACTTCTTGCCGATCCAAACAAAACGAGTTCATCCAACGGGAAATTGCGTTCCGCCAATACCCTTAAAAATTCCTGGCCTACTGCGCCACTGGTTCCTACGATTGCTACTTTCATTACTTTTTGTATTTAGATTTTATCTTTTTTAAATATTTAAGGGACAAAATGAAGGCAAAAGGCAAAAGTGAAAAACGCTTTAATCATCCTTTCTTCAAAAGCATAAATTTCTTTGGCATCCCAAGGCAAAATGCCGAAACCTTTTTGACCCAATTTTCTTCTTTTTTGTCATTCAGATGGGTTAACTTTAAGGGAAAACTTCTTCTGAGCCGACCAGTTATACGACCGATTGGGCAAAACTATAGATTTTTCTTATCATTTTCAATAAAATGGCATTAAAAAATTACATATTTATTTTTTTTGTTGTCGCTTTTGGTTCAATCGAAAGTTGGAGTGCCATTTTTGATCTGAATGCCGGAACGCTGGAACATCCGGTAATGAAGCCTGCGAACATCTCGTTGAAACATTTTGCCGATAAAACCGCCGGCTCTGTTGTAAATTCAAATTACTTCGATGTTTCTCAACTTGTTGCAGGAGAGATTGTTATTAATGAAATTATGGCCGATCCGACCCCGGTGAAAGGATTACCAGACCGCGAATACCTTGAATTGTACAATGGAGGTCCGACTGCTGTGAACCTGAAAGGCTGGAGCCTTGGTTTGGGAACCAAACTGAAAATATTTCCGGAAGTGACGGTTGTACCGGGAGGCTATTTGCTGGTTACCGCCACCGGAGGTACAAAAGATCTTCAGCAATATGGGAAAGGAATTGAAATTTCCGGATTTCTTGTCAACAATGATGGACTGACCATTTCGATGTACGACCCTGACAAGCGGTTGATTGATCAGGTGGATTATCTTCCTTCCTTACACAAGAAAGGATTTGAGGATGGCGGTTATTCCCTGGAAAGGATCGATCCGGAACGCTTGTGCGGCCAGCGCAGCAACTGGGTAACCACACTGTCGGCCAAAGGAGGTACGCCCGGAGCCGAAAATTCTGTCAGAGCATCGAATCCGGATCACATGCCGCCGCAAATCCTGTCATCCACTTTTGCTGACAATTGCAGGCTTGAAGTTCGCTTTTCGGAATTCTTCTTACTTTCAGGTATTCCCGAAGAAGCGTTGAAAAACCTCCCGGCAGGAGTGGTGGTAGACTCAGTCAGAACTGATAAGGATGCCAATTTGCTGAAGATATGTTTCAAGCCATCAACCATCCTAAGCGGACTGGATTATTCCCTTACCCTCCATGGACTAAAGGATGAATGTAGCAATACCATGTCCGACATGGTACTGAAGTTTGGATACTACCTGCCTGTAAAATCAGACCTGCTGATTAATGAGGTGTTGTTCAATCCGTACCCTGAAGGTTCTGATTTTGTTGAAATCTATAACAACAGCAGGTACAAAGTTGATCTTTCCGGATTGTATCTGGCCACGCGGGATGAAATCGGGGCCTTGAAACAGGTTGAACCGCTTTCTTCAGGTCAGCAATATTTGGCTGCAGGTTCCTACCTGGCAGTGACCAAATCAATCGAGGGGGTTCTTCGTTTTTACCCTTCCAAATGGGCAGATTGCATTCTTCAGACAGAGAAATTTCCCACCCTTGCAGATCTTTCCGGGAGCGTCGTTTTGCTGAATGCAGATTTGGAAGTTCTCGACGAAATGGAATATAATGAAGGAATGCATCATCCGTTGATAACCGAAAAGGAGGGAATCTCGTTGGAGCGGATCAGTTTTTCGGTGCCGGCTTCCCGGAAGGAGAACTGGCATTCGGCAGCAAAAAGTGCCGGATTTGCAACTCCGGGTTATCAGAATTCGGCTGTCGGAAAGGCTGATTCTACTAAAAACTGGGTTTCAATTGATCCTGTCATATTCTCGCCAAACGGTGATGGGATCCATGATAACCTAAATATCTACATAAATACAGGTGAGACCGGGTGGATTTTAAATATAACGATTCTGAATTGCACCGGCAGAGTCATTAGAAAGCTGGCCAATAATGTCAGTGCAGGCAGCGCAGATCAATTGGTCTGGGATGGATTAGGCGGTGATAATCAAAAAGTTCAGCCCGGGATATATATTCTGGACATTTCTCTCTTCGCCATATCCGGGAAAACCCGTAGGATGAGGTATGCCTGTGTAATTACGGATCATTTATAATTTTTTTAAATTTGGGCAGATAAACAGCTCAAATTTTCAAAAAATATATGGAACGCAGAAAATTCATTACAACTGGTATTGGTGCTGGCATTGCGACTAGCGCCGCAATAACTTTTGGCGGCATCGATAACCTCATGGCCGGAAATGCAGCAATGCCTTATGATCTCGTTGCCGTTCGCGGCGGTGAACCTGATGTCATGTTTGACAAAGGCATCGAATCGCTGGGTGGGATGTCACAGTTTGTGAAACCGGGCCAAAAGGTGGTGATTAAACCGAATATTGGCTGGGACAGGGTTCCGGAGCGGGGCGCCAACACCAATCCCATCCTGGTGAAGCGTATTGTAGAACAGTGCCTGAAAGCTGGAGCCAAAGAGGTTTTTGTATTTGACCATACTTGTCATGAGTGGACCAAATGTTACAAAAATTCAGGCATTGAAGCCGCGGTAACAGCAGCCGGAGGCAAAATGGTGCCGGGAGACAGTGAAAGATATTACCAGAAGGTAGAATTTGATGGTGGCTCGAAACTAAAAGAGATGAAGGTCCACGAATTATTGGTGAACTGTGATGTGTTCATCAATGTGCCAATTCTTAAGAATCACAGTTCCTCCAAGCTTTCGATCTCTATGAAGAACATGATGGGATGCGTTTGGGATCGCGGATTTTGGCACAAGAACGACCTGCACCAGTGCATTGCAGACTTCCTTCATTACAAAAAGCCTGCGCTGAATGTCATAGATGCCTATTATGTGATGAAGACGAACGGTCCGATGGGAGTTTCTCTCGACGATGTGGTAACCATGAAGAGCCTGATTATATCTACTGATATTGTGGCTGCCGATGCAGCTGCCACCAAATTCTTCGGCAAAGACCCGGCTGAAATCAATCACATTCAGTTAGCCGGTGCCGCTGGATTGGGGCAGATGGACCTTTCAAAACTGAACATCAACCGCATTAACCTGTAATGAATTTTCTTCTGCTGAAAAGGTTAAGGGTTGGGCTTTCCATCTTTTTTCTTGTTTTGTTGGCTTTGCTGTTTATCGATTTCAGGAAGACCTTTCCAAAAGAGATTTACCAGTGGGCGGTCTCCTTGCAGTTCGTCCCAACATTGCTGAAAACCATTACGGTAACCGGAGTAGCCTCATTCGGATTTATTGTTGTGCTGTTGCTGACCCTTTTCTTTGGAAGGGTTTACTGCTCTGTCCTTTGTCCGTTGGGGATTTTCCAGGATTTCGTCTCGTGGCTCTCCGGTAAAACACGAAAAAAGAGCAAATACAAATACAGCAAGGCCTGGACTATCGTCCGCTATGCGATTCTGGCAATGGTACTGATCCCTGTTCTGTTTGGCAGCATTACCCTTGTTACCCTTCTGGATCCATATAGTCTTTTCGGCAGGATCTCTACCACCTTGTTCAAGCCGGTGGTGGTATTGATCAATAATGTTTTTTCTGCGGGATTTGCCAAAGCCGATATTTACAACCTGCTGTACCGGTACGATCTCATTCCTGTTCTGCCTTTCTTGTTGATTATCAACGCTGTTTTTTTTGCAGGCATTGTACTTGCTGCATTTTACAGGGGAAGGCTATATTGCAATACCGTCTGTCCGGTGGGTACCTTTTTGGGATTTCTTTCGAAATTCTCGGTCTTCAAAATTGTACTCGACAAGAATCAATGCACCAAATGCAACAGGTGTGCCCGTGTCTGCAAATCAGAGTGTATCGATCTGAAGTCACAGAAGATCGACTACAGTCGTTGCGTCTCTTGTTACAATTGCCTGACTGTGTGTAAGGATGATGCGATGAGTTACAAAATTGCAAAGAAGAACTCTTTCGCCACACCGGTACAACTGGCACCAAAAGCAGATGGCAAAGCCAGAAGAGCAGTATTGGATCCTGGCAAACGTAGCTTTCTGATTACCGGAGTGATTGGGGTGGCAGCTCTTTATGGATTCAAGGCAGCGGATTCAATTCCTGCCGAAAAGAAACCAAAACTGATTGTCCCGAAACCCAAAGGACAGAGTACCTTGCCGGAGAAAAAAACTTCCCCTGTTTCGCCGCCTGGATCGAAGTCTGTCGAAAGGTTCAATAAGATTTGTACCGGCTGTTCCCTTTGCGTCTCGGCCTGTCCGACCAAAGTTTTGCAGCCGGCATTCCTGGAATACGGGTTGATTGGGGTCATGCAGCCGCACATGGCCTACAGGAAGGGGCTTTGTGAATTTGACTGTACACTTTGCAGTGATGTTTGTCCGACGGGGGCCATCGTTCCAATTACCACAGATGCCAAGCATCTGCTTCAAATCGGTCAGGTTCATTTCGAGAAGAAGAACTGCATCGTTGAAACAGAAAGGACGGATTGTGGTGCCTGTTCTGAACACTGTCCTACCAAGGCGGTTCACATGGTGCCCTATGGAAAGTTATTTATCCCTGAAGTCGACCAGAAAATTTGCGTGGGTTGCGGTGCCTGCGAGTATGCGTGTCCGACAACTCCTTACAAAGCTATATTTGTTGATGGCAATCCAATCCATCTTGCCGCGGAGAAACCCAAAACCGAAAAAGCCAAAAGTGCGCTGAAGGAGGGGGA
>JBAXUL010000083.1:0-17885 GCA_037129695.1 Prolixibacteraceae bacterium | reverse complement strand
TGATTTCTTTAGATTAATAAAGAATAACTAAACACCTCGTAAAACGTGCATGGAATAAGCCACAAAAGGCAATGTTAAATCCACTTGCGAGTTCCATGCGGATGAGCTGAAGTTCAATAATATACTAACGATATTTAGGTATGAAAAACATGTTCTTATTTCTCCTCCTGATTCCCAGCGTATTCGGGATAACACAGGCGCAGACAAAAAGTCCGCTTGACAATGTGGTAATTACTTCCCAAAAGGATAAAACCGAGGTAGAAACCAACGACAAAGGCGAGTTACTTATCAATGTATCCCCAAAGGATCTCCTTCGATTCAAAGCCATCGGATTTGTGCATTACAGTGACTTCGGTGCCAAAGGTGACGGCAAGACCGACGATATGGACGCCATCGCTGCAACCCATGCTGTCGCCAATCTGAACGAACTATCTGTGAAAGCCGACGAAGGGTTCACTTACTACATCAGCGGAAAGAACCGTACAGCGGTAATCCAGACCGACACAGATTTCGGCACTGCCGCCTTTATCATTGACGATACCAACGTCCAAAACCGCGGTGCAAATATTTTTCTGGTAAGTTCCGGCTTACAACCGTTCAAATTGGATGGAATAGCTACGCTAAAGAGAAACCAGGAGAAAATTGACCTCTCCTTTTCAGGAACCTGCCTTGTCAGCGTCGCCAATTCAAAGGTAAAACGTTACATCCGGTTCGGAGCGAACCAGAACAGTGGATCCCCACAGACAGATATCTTCATGGTTGACAAAGACGGCAAGGTGGATAAGAACGCACCGATCATCTGGGACTTCGACGAAATCACGGATATCACCGCCCTTCCCATCGATAAGACGACGCTGACCATTGCAGGAGGACATTTCACCACCATTGCCAACAATGCAGAATCGAAGTATACCTACTACGGCAGGGGCATCGCGATCAGGCGATCCAATGTCCAGGTGAATGGGCTTGAGCACCGAATCTCAGGCGAAGGAGACCATGGCGCGCCCTATGGTGGCTTCCTGAATATCGGTGATTGTTCCTATGTGACTGTCCGCAACACCATCCTGACCGGACACAAGATGTACGTGACCATTGGCTCGGCGGGAGTTCCGGTCTCAATGGGTACCTACGACCTCTCCCTCAACAAGGCACTCAACGTCTCATTCGTGAATTGCAGCCAGACGAACGACATCAACGACGACAGGTACTGGGGAATATTGGGATCCAACTATTGCAAGAATCTTGTTTACGACAAATGTGTCTTTTCCCGTTTCGATGCCCACATGGGAGTTGCCAATGCCACCATCCGAAATTCGACCCTGGGGCACCAGGGGATAAACGCCATTGGATGCGGAAACTTCATTGTGGAAAACTCCACCATCTACGCAAGGAGCCTTGTCAATCTGCGCCCCGACTACGGCAGTACCTGGCAGGGAGAGCTGATCATCCGCAACTGTGTTTTTGTACCAGCGAATGGAAAGACCACCAATGCCAGCTTAATCAGTGGGTCCTATTCCGGGCAGCATGATTTCGGCTACACCTGTTACATGCCGCAACGTATCACCATCGAAAACCTCCGCATCGACGACTCCAAACATCCGGAGGAGTACCAGGGTCCCGCAATTTTTTCCAATTTCAATCCTAAAATGACCGACGATTCCTACCTGGAGAAGTTTCCGTATGTCAAAACGAAAGAGGTCATTCTCAGGAATGTGACTACCACCAGCGGCAAGACCTTAAGAATCAGCGAAAATCCATACATGTTCAAGGATGTGAAGGTAAATTCCAATTAATAGGAGCTGCATAGACAGGGCAATTGATAGAAAAAACAGTCACTTTGAAGGAGCGGAAGGAATGCATCCTATTCCACAAATTGGAAGGTTTGGCGGTATATCCTTCAGTTCCATTTCCGGAAAAGGCAGCAAATTTCGAATGACAAAGAAGCCATTGAGTCCAAGCGGTCAATTTCGACCTTCTGCCTGTTTCCCCACTTTCAAAAACGCCAAAGACATTGGTTAGAGTATGATTAGGCGGATTCAGATTGACGAAGATCAAATGACGAAATTTTCAACCTCTTAAAATATCATCCCTTTCTCTGGACAAGAATCAAATCCGAAATCATTGTCAACTTTAGCGTGAGCACTTTCAGCAAAAATTCATGAATTTTTAAAAAATGGTCACCAAAGACTGAAAAGTCGAGTCGAAATTCATGCTTATTTGTCAAAAAACATCTTTTGCTGACTTAATTTGAAAACCCACCCGGCCTGCGTAATTCCCTATGGCCTATATTTGGCCGAAACCAATAATTGACTAATCATGACTTCTACATTTTTTAACGCGGTATTATTACCCTTGGCCCTGGCCATCATCATGCTAGGACTTGGGCTCTCACTCGCTCTGAATGACTTCAAAAGGGTGGTCAATTATCCCAAGGCCATCCTCATCGGACTCGTGAGCCAAATGGTGATACTACCCGTAGCCTGTTTCTTTATCGCCAAGTTCTTTGGACTCTCCCCGGAACTGGCTGTAGGCCTTATGCTTCTTTCAGCCTCTCCAGGTGGTCCTACTGCCAACTTATACAGTCACCTGTCCAAAGGCGACGTGGCACTTAACATCTCACTCACTGCCGTAAACAGCTTACTGACCTTGTTCACCTTGCCGCTGATCGTCAACTTTGCCATTCACCATTTCATGGAGAGCGGATTGGTCGTACCCATGCAGTTCAAAAAGGTTGTAGAGGTGTTTTTGATGGTGCTGATTCCTGTGTCCATCGGAATGATCGTCAATTCAAAGTTTCCAAAAGTCTCTGCGCAATTGGACAAGCCCGTCAAAATCCTGTCGGCGCTGTTTCTGGTGGTGGTGATTGGAGGAGTTGTCTATCAGGTCAGGGAACACATCCTATCCTATTTCCAAATGGTGGGGATGGCCGCACTGATCTTTAACCTGCTCAGCATTGCTTTGGGATATTATCTACCAAGGCTGATGAAGCTAAAGGAAAATCAAGCCATCGCCATTGGCATGGAGATCGGTATTCACAACGGTACGCTGGCCATCTTTATTGCCCTAACCGTGATCGGCAATGGCGCAATGAGCGTTCCTCCGGTAATCTATAGCCTGATCATGTTTGTTACAGCTGCACTTTTTGGTTATGCTGTCAATTTAAAGCGCGCCAAAATAAAAGGCTGAAGTGTGAATACCAACTAAGTAATAGGTCATTAAAATGTCGCAGATTCTTTTTCCGTGCTTTGGGAATATTGACGGAAGTGTCGCGCTAGGCAGCCAAGCTCGCAAAGAAAAAAGTCTGACATGATCAATTGTTTATTACTTCAAACAAAGAGGGTGTCTCCTAAGTAGAGCACCCTCTTTGTTATTTCCAGCTTTTTCAAATCAAGGAGGACAATTGGAAGTCCCGGTTCGTCTGTTCAGGAGAATTTGGTATTGAGGAATTCCCGTCTATCCTTCGTTCAGATTATCTATCTGAAAAAAGACAACAAGGTCAAACAGGAACCCTTTCGGTCAATATCAACAATCTTCCAGTCACTTCCGGACTAACTTTCAGCGTACCATTTTATTTGCTGTGAAGCGCGCATCACAATAGCCAGGATCACAAACAAGCCAATGCTTCCGGCAAGCAAGGCGTAATCCTGCAGTTGCAAAATTGTAAAGAGGAACAAATACAAGCCTGTTTGCAATAGCGTAACCCATGCCAGCGTCCGGACATTTCGAAGCATGTTAAAAGTGTACCACGAAATCAGAGAAGTGACGGCCACCGACGAAATCAGGTAGGCCCAGTTGAATCCAATCTGTTCGCTGATTGATGTCAGCAGCGCATAAAAAAGAAGCAATGCGAAAGCTACCAGCGAATACTGGAACGGATGAATCCTGAACTTGCTTTTAATTTCAACAAAAAGGAAAATAATAAAATTCAATGCGATAAAAAGGATGGCATATTTCACAGAACGCATCGATTTTTGATAATGGTCGATCGGAATGAGCAGTTCCACTCCCAATTTCGATTCATGCGCATTGAATTTCTTGTCGGTCCACTGTTGCGGAAAATTACGGTTCATGTGGGTGACCAACCACTCAGCAGTAAATCCTTTTGCATCCACCTGCCGACTGACCGGCAGAAATCCACCTGTAAAACTAGGCTGTGCCCAATCGGACTTTAACGCGACTTCAGACGTTTTCCCAAGTGCCTCAATAGAAAGATCCTCTGAACCATTCAAGGCCAGCTCTATTTCAAAATTGATGGCTTGTTTCAGGTCCACCGAATTGGCTTTGATGGTCATGCCCGACTGGAAAAGATCGGTGTCTGCAACTCCCGGATCAACATTGTATTTCTGACCATTGACAACCAACACCGGCAGGTTTTTGATGCCTCTCATGTCGGAAACACCCATGGTAAAATAAGCGGAACTCGTGTTATAATGTACATTTTGAAGATCCAACTGCGAAAAATCGGGCGGAGTAAATGAACCTTTCAATTTGAGTTTTCCTTCGTAAACCACGACCTTGTAGATTCCACGCTGCCTCGTCTCCGGGAATAGCATCCCTTCTGTTTTCAAAGTTTCAGGTAAAAAGTGAGCAATTCCGTGACGCTCGGTGGAACCCTGATTCTTTTCTCCCGGTTCAGTTACCGAATAAGGCACATTCAAAACGGGACCGGCTACCACCTGTTTCCCGCCCCATTGGGCATAAAGTTCATTTTTCACTTTTTGACTCAGGACTATCCGCTCGCTTATCACATCCTGTATCAAAAACGACGGAATAAGCAGCATGATGGCTAACACTGAAACGATGATCATCTTCACACTGTAACTGTTCATGAACTGTTGAATTCCTTTTGTTTCCATTGTATTAAATATTAAAAGTACTTTGCTTTTCAAGGTTGTTATTAATAAATTATCGATGGCCAATTAATTGCTCCAGTGCCGACAAATGCAGGCGAAACAAATCCCGGCCCAAATTGGTGGCCTTATAAGTCGTACTAGGCTTCCTGCCAACAAATTGCTTCGAGACTACCACAATTTCCTTTTGCTCCAACGCTTTCAGATGGCTTGCCAGATTCCCGTCCGTCAATCCAAGCAATTCTTTCAGCGCGTTGAAATCAATCATGTCATTTACCATGAGGGCAGACATGATTCCAAGCCTGATGCGGCTCTCAAATACTTTCTGAAGGTTTGAAATTGGATTCTTCACCTGAATATTTTTATTATTTTCAATTTTCGTACACGCATGTCCAATGGAATCTGTGTGACGACTTGTTCCCTTCTACTATCCTCTGTGCGCCAAACAACATGCGTTAATATCCTATCGTTCATGCCGGTAATACATTACTGTACCATAAACGATATGCATGAAGCCAAAACCTACAGTCCAAAGAAGTAAGCCAAACTCCACAAAGAAGCCGGCCAAAATTCCCAAAACTATTTCGGTCAATCCCAGGTAATGAATCTCACTAAACGTAAACTTCCCTGCATTCACAAGCGACAACCCGTAAAAGATAAGCATGACGGAAGCTACCAGCATCAAATTGTTCTGAAAAATCAGAATCAGCGTGAAAATTCCACCGGCAACCAATGGAATCAATAAATGGCCGGCCAAACGTTGAGTCGTATTGGTCCAAAACTGCTCGCCGGCCTTTCTGGCCTTCCGTTGTGAAAAGAATATAGCCCCCAAAACTGCGAATCCAAGAACCAGTATCGCATCCAAAGCAAGATAAAATCCTGTACCATAAGTTGACAATCTGCCCGGATTTCGCAAGAATTCATCAAATGGGAGGCAACCCGAATCCAGAATAAAAAACCAGGCAATTGCAGCTCCAATCAATGCACACCCGCCGGCAAAAATTCCAGATAATCCGCTTAATGACAAAAACTTGGACGACCGTTCCATGATTTCACGAATGGCCTGAAGATCTTCGTTGGGATTTTTTATGTTTACTTTCATACGTAAATAACAGTATTAATATGTTGATTATTAGAACGTACGTATGGAACCCTCAGAATAATTTACATGCTATTTTGCGAACGATTGTGCATGAGGGTTTCATAGGTATAAAATTTGTTTTTTAACAGCCAAATGGAATCGAAAATCAGCGAAGTCAATACCCACTAATTCATTTTTGGTTGGCATAAAAACTTCATTGAAGAAAAACTATTTAAAAGTACTTTGAATTGCAAAGTTAATACATGAAATTAAAATTCCTACCGTTTGGTGAAAAAAATTCAGAAAAATATGTCAGGCGCAATTGTCAGGTTTGAAAATTGCAAGGACACAGATCTTCATCACATTTTCACCTATAATCAGGTTGCTGATTTTGAAAACCTCCAGGGAATTGGTCAAAACCCAAATGGGGGTTTGGAACGAAAAAAATGCCATTCTTATTTAAACATAGCCACATGTGCATTCCTCGCAAATGACCATAACAACTGCTTCCAGGTATGGTACAACGTCTGATCCCCAACCGGCCTGAATCTTCAATCCAGCATAGATCAAATTACCAAACAAATGGGACAATCATACGTCGTGTTTGATCCGAATATTCAAGGTAACCTTTCAATTCCTTTTTCAGCGTTTTATCTTCCAGTATCGTCCTGATTATGATCAGGATAATCAATATGATTATTGGCATAATACTCCAATAGGAGCCAAAAAGCAATGGAAATCCCAGGGCTTGAACAATTGAGCCGAAATAGGCAGGATGCCGCACTATTTTGTACAATCCGGAATCACAGACGGTATGTTCCCTGTCGGTCTGAATCCGGACTGTACTTGAAAAAAATTTATTCTGCTTTTGTGCGACAAGGAAAATAAGTTGCCCCGATGCAGTCAGGATGATCCCAATGAGATATATGCTCCAATGAAATTCAGGCGACCAATGAAAGCGTCCGGAATCAAGTCCGGCAACGGTATACATTGAAATGGTAGCAAGAAAGGATAATCCCAATAGGGTCTTATCCCATTTCTTGGTGCCCTCTCCAGGCTTTGAGCGTTCGATTATAAGCTCCTTATCTATACGTAAAACAGTATGGCTCAAAATGAACATGCTTGTACCAATTGCCACATAAATCAGTCCTTGCCAATAATCCAGCCGACCTGCACTGAAAAACAGGATGGCAAAAAACAGAAATGTGCCAATAGTTTGCTTAATCAGAAAACTTGTCTTCATGATTTCCTTTTTTTTAGTCTATTGGAGTACTGGCCCCGATTGGTCAGTACCCGTTTTTAGTATCATAATCCATCTAATCAACTTAAATATCACCCCATTAGTGTCAATGAAATTTGATTAAAATTAGTGATTTCAACTCAAAACTTATCCCAAAAGACCCGAAATTTTGAAATCTCCGGGTAAAAAAGGAGAATACAATTTGTACACCACAGGTCGTCAAATGGAAAGGAAGCTTGTTGGACCGGGATACAGAAACCTTTCAAAAATTCGATTACATCTCCGCGAACCAGATGGAAAAACGCTTATCGAGCACAAATCGCAAAATGATCAACAGGCATTGAATGCATATTTTCCTTAGCATCAATTGTCAGGAACAATCCAATACCCAACCCAAAAAGGCATGGATAATTTAATTTCAAAAAAAAACACCCAATTTCATAAATTATTCGTAAATTTAATTCGTCATTTATCTGCTAATAGATTCTATTTCAAGACATCTGATGAGCATATCAAAATTTCTCATTTTGATGCCTGTACTTCGTGAAGACCTATTTAACCTATTAAATCCGAATCATGGAAAGTTTGATTTGGATATGTTTCAGGAGAATTCGCTTTGTTGAGTTGGAACACTCTCCACCTTTTCCATCAAAAAGGGGGCACTTTTCATGCCCGGATTCGCGTGATTGAGTCCGAACCGATCCTTCCAATACCTGAAAAGGTGAAATAATCGTGGATTCAATCAATTTCTATCAAAAGGACTCGGCCTCAATCTGTTCCAACTGTTAATGGAAACATGATCAGCCAACCATTTCATTGATGGAAGATTATTGCAAGTTTTAGAGAGACCCAAATAAACCCTCTACAATTTTTTCTGACATTATTTGATTTATTAGTCCTGATTTCGGTTAATGCAGCATGATAAAAAAATTATAAGTGGAAGAAAAGCATAAGGTGATTGAATATGATTCCCATTTAATAGCTTTCGCACCATTTTTTAAAATAAACCTACCTCAATTGCCTTTGATACCGATAGATTAAAGCGGTTAAAAAAAATGCTTTTTAAACCGGCTAAATTCTTTTCACAACGCCAATCTGAAGATCCTCAGTTGATGATGTCAGTCAGGTTTGGGATGATTTGAAGAGATACGATTCTCCTGAATTCTACCTCTATTTCGGGTGGAAAACTTTGGGAGAGGATTTGCTCAAAGATTGATTTCCCTTACCTAACTGATGTGCAGGTCATACCCATATTAACAGATAACACATCTTACAACTAATTTTTGAAAGGAAATCATCATGAAGGCAAAAATAATCGCGAATAAAATTGGCATAATAGCCATCAGTACTGTTTGGTTGATTTACCTGAATGGTTGTGGCGGTCCTATTATGAGTGAGAAAGAAGAAGAAGCTGCCTATTGGGAGCATCTTAAACCTGTGGACCCAACTGTGCCCAATGGAAATATCGTATTTACCCGAAGTGTCACTGGTGGAACCGACATTTTTCTATATGGAACTCCGACAGATGACGGGCATAATCTGACCAACCTGGGCTCAGGGCGAAATGAACAGCCTGCCATCTCGCCTGACAATACCAAAATTGCTTTCGTAAGCCGACGAGATGGAAACGCTGAAATTTATGTCATGAATCTCGATGGAACTTCCGTCAAGCGCCTGACAAACAATTCGGCATGGGATCTTCACCCGGCCTGGTCGCCTGATGGAACAAAGCTGGCATTTGTCAGCACGCGCAACGGGGTGCGCAACATCTATTCCATGGCCGCTGCAGATGGAGCTAATGTGACGCGAATTACTTCCAATACAAGGAACGACGACTCACCCAGCTGGTCGCCTGATGGGATGGAAATTGTGTATAGCAGTGAAATGGGTAGTTCGCTCGAATCACCGGTTCCACGACTCTTTAAAATTAAAATTGATGGCACAGGACAAATGATGCTCTCTAAAACCAGTACTGAACACGAAATTGAACCCTCGTGGTCAGCGCTTAACATCATCGCCTATACCCGAAGCAGTGTTGCCGATGGCGCCCAGATTTACACCATGAAGCCGGACGGAAGTCAGGTAACCAAGCTGACCTCTGACGCAGGCGGGTGGCATCCCAACTGGTCAGATGGTGGAGCCACCATCGCATTCGTAAGTGACAGAACCAGTACAATACGGGTATTTACCATGCTTTCTTCCGGAACCAATATACTCCAGTTGGTCACAAAAACCGCCATGGAGTTCGAACCCGACTGGGGAACTTCTACCCCGGCACCGAAATAAATTCAAGTGTTTTGTGAAACCATAATCAGAAAAGTGAGGCAGACGAAACCTCACTTTTCTGATTATTTGTTTGATCCTCCTCCCTGCCTGAGAATATTCTGATTATCAGCAGAAAGTCCTGGTCGTCTCATGACAAAGGTGCAATTTCCGAAAACTGTGTTCCCTACCCGATTCATGGTATACAATATGCCATGTATGCGGTATTGCCGTCCTTCTGGTTTTGGTTGAAATTGCACGCTGATATTAAATGGATGAGTCTATCATCAACAACACCTCTGACGAGCGTTCAACCGGACCAATTCCTGACCCTTACGCAATCCATGAACAAGGAGCAGCTGGCATGGGTTTCCGGGTATCTTGCTGCCTTATCCACCCAAAATCCTAGGAATCTGGAAGACTAATAAACACCAATATGAATATTGAGCGGGGATTCATGCTGGTTAAATGGAACGAGAAATTTCCCCGATTCAGCTCCAGACTTACTTTGATAGTTTGTTGGTTAAACCAAAAAGCATTAAAAACCGGGGTGAACTATATCGTTCGCCATACGACCGATGAAACCAGGGCCGTCATCGAATCCATCAGGTACAAGGTGAATATCAATACGCTTGAGAACATGAAAGACGATAAGACAGTCGGGTTGAATGACATCGCCCATATTACCATCAAGACGGAGAAACCTCTCAAATTTGATGGTTACAGCGAAAACCGATCCACAGGCAGTCTTGTTTTTAATGACGAAGAAACTTTTGAAACAATCGGCGCAAGGATGATTGTTTCAGACCCTGAAGTTTTTGCATACAACATCTGATGTACGACAATTCACTAATTCAGGGCTTAGTATCCCAATCAAACTTTGGAATGCCGGCCGTGGATGAAGTAAAATGAAGCGCTGTTTCTGAACTGTCAACCTTTACTGCCATTCCAATCCATGAATCTATTGATCCATTAGAAGCTTTTTCACCACATCGTCGTAATAGGGTTTTTCTTTCAGGCTCGAATGAGAACCCGGGAAATAGAGAATATCCACTTCGATGAAATTGGGAAAATCGAAATCCCGCAACACTACTGCACAGCGCATGTCATTGGATAGTCTTGTATTGTCGATCATTGGAAACTGGAAATAATCTATGGTGAATTCCTGGGTGACCATGTTAACAAACTTATCGTTGACAGAAGTCTCGATATCAAGCCGTACATTGACTGTTTTATGATCCACATTAAATCCCAGCGCCTTCAGGAATACAACTCTTTTAAAGATATTTGTCGTGGTTCCAACTTTGACCGTGTCATAAAATACCTTTGAATCTTTCCAATCCATCGGCAATTCCTGAGATTGGCCGGGTTTATACCCGATGGAATCGCCCGGAAAATTAATAAACATCGTTTCCCTTGCGGCAGCTCCTTCGAGACTCGAAATTTGCTTTGAAATGACATCTCCTGCCATTTTGTACAACCGCTTCCTGAATTCTTCCCGCTGAAGGATATTTTTCTCGCCGTCGATTTGCCTGTTCAAGTAAACAAAAAGAGGCATCAGGTTGAGTGATTCATGGAAATTATAGGCCAGCAGTTCGAGTTGGAGGATATTTTCATCCAAAGAATGTGAGTCTTTGAGTATTGTGCCGAGAATCGAGTTGAACATATCTTTCCTAAGTGCACTTTCAGCCTGCTCACGGCTGCTCATCAACTCAGTGTAGAGCCTGATTTTCGAATCATTGTTCTGCTTGTTATTCAGATAAGCAGAACCATAATAACTGACCAATGCGATGGTTAGTGCGGTAATCAGGCCTCCGAGGGGTTGCATGACAATTTGAATCTTGTCCCATGTGTCCCGCTTTTCCTTTTTAGGGTCTAGAGGCTTTTCAATATCCATTTGTCACCGGTTTTACTCATCAATAAATTGTAACGGGTAGACTTGTTGGATGAAAAAACTTCAAAACCTGCATCTTTGTACCCAATCACTTCAAGTTTGAATTTGCCGACTTCCTTCAATGAAACTGTAAAGTAGCCATTTGCATCAGTTGTTGCTGATCCTACCACTTTATCTGTTTGCATGATCTGCACCACCTGATTGACCAACGGTTTCCCGTCATCCCCTTTGATTGTTCCATATATTTCTCCCGCGCTGGAGAGAATTGGAACAAAAAATAAAAATAAAATAAATATGCCTGTTGCTTTCATCATTTTGATAGGGTTTAAATTGAGTTTACCAATTCTAATTAGGACTATAAATATAGGCTAAAAAATGAAGGAATCCATTTGTTTGGGAATATTTAACTCCATTAATGATATTCAAAAGCGCTGAAATTATTCAAATTTGGAATTCATCAACAAGCCGTAATCAAGGTACAAGATAGGAAAGCTTAAAAGAGGTGCGGTATTGATCAACGGGTGAGCCTCCATTTTTCAAATTTCAATTATTGGCCCCATTTCTCCAGGCACTTCACTGTTGATTTTTCGCCCAGTTCTATGAGCTCCTGTACTTTATAGAAATCGAAGATGTTACAGACATCTTTTGAAATCTCAACAAGCAAATCAGGAGGGTTCCTTTCAAACGTGAGCCTGGTAATTTGTGCCAGCATCAGATTGGAAGAATCTACCATCAGGTGGAAATATCCCGGGCTTTCCTTCTTATTGTTCTGGGATTCTCTCTCCTGTTTGTGATGAAAATTACTTACTCTCCAATTGTGAAACTGCTCAAAAAATCCGGGCTCCGCAGTGACTTCGGTATGTTTATGATTCGGGATAAAGGCATTCACATCAACTGCAACAAGCAGATCATCCTTATGCCGATATACCCGGTTGACAGGTACCGGATTGAGAATACCCCCATCAACAAAAACGGTATCATTTTTCTTGACAGGAGTAATAAGCATGGGTATCGCTATCGAAGCACGAATCGCCTCAAACAAACTCCCACTGGTGATGACTACTTCCTCCCCTTTTAGGATATCAGAAGCAACCGCTGCATACCGGATTGGCAATTCTTCAATGAGCCTGTCAGGAATGAATTTTTTAATCTCATTTAATACCCTTTCGGCCTTGATGATTCCTTCGGAACTAAACGTAAAATCGATCAGGCTGAATACATCATATTTACTGAGTGATCGCATCCAGGTCTCATATTCATCAAGTTTCCCTGCCGCAAATAATCCACCCACAACAGCTCCCATCGAGGTACCTGCTACTGAAGATATTTCATACCCGTGCCCGATCAATTCCCGAATAACACCAATGTGGGCAAGTCCGCGAGCTCCGCCGCCTCCTAACACCAATGCTACTTTCTGTCCCATTGTTATTTATTTAACTCAATAAATCCGATCCGGATACATGATTGAACCAACTAAAAAAGAGGTTCACTGATTCCCAGTATCTCAAATTTACAAATTATAAACGATTCAATATCAATTATTCAAAACCTTTTTTCAAATACAGATGGTACAATGAGGTAACGAATCAAAAAGTGCAGCTTCAAAGAGGATGACAAGATTTTGTCTATTAAACCAAAGGATTATTTTTGTTCAGAAGGCATCCTTCGCCTACTGGAAATTACGTTTTTTTTTACTATTTTAACCACACTTTTGACACTAATTTCGTTCAGTAAAAATTGATTTCAAAAGGATTTGAAATGTAAGTATTCCAACATCGATTTAATCCAATTTCATGAAGACAAGAATTCTTATTCTGATTTTTTTCCTGCTTAGTACCAGACTTTCGGTCAATGCTATGGATGGTTATAATCTGTGGCTGAACTATACTAAAGTTTCAGAATCCCTTCAAAAAGAGTATCAGAAAAAGATTACCGGCTTTATGGTTTGCGGGGAGTCCCAGACAATAAAGATTGCAGAAAAAGAACTGCAGAACGGTTTGTCTTCCATGCTGGGAACCCCGATCCACAGAATTTCAGACCAGTTGAAGGAAAATACGATTATTGCCGGCAAATTGCAAAGTTCGGAAGAGCTGAGAAATAGTACCCTGATTAATGAATTGAAAAATGCCGGAGAAGAAGGATACCTGATTAAATCGCTGAAATACAACAACAAAGACCTGATTGTTATTACTGCCAACTCTGACATTGGAGTCCTTTACGGCACGTACCAATTTTTGAGAATGGTCCAAACAGGAGTTGAACTTAACCATCTTGATATTTTGAGTTCCCCAAAAATTAAAGTTCGGATTCTTAACCACTGGGATAATTTAAACGGATCGATTGAGAGAGGATACGCGGGTCAGTCGCTTTGGAACTGGAATGATCTTCCCGGAAAAATTGAACAGCGCTATGCAGACTATGCCCGTGCCAACGCATCCATTGGAATCAACTGCACGGTACTCAACAATGTTAATGCCAATCCTCAGATGCTTACTCCTGAATATCTGAGGAAAGTAGCCGTTCTGGCCAATATTTTCAAACCATACGGACTCAAGGTATACCTGTCGGTTAAATTCAGTTCCCCGGTGAACATTGGAGGATTGGAAACTGCAGATCCTCTTGTTCCTGCAGTTCGTGAGTGGTGGAAAAAGAAGGTCGCCGAAGTGTATTCCATCATTCCCGACTTTGGGGGATTCCTGGTCAAAGCCAATTCGGAAGGTCAGCCCGGACCACAAAATTACGGCCGCACCCACGCTGACGGTGCCAACATGCTGGCAGATGCACTCCAGCCATTTGGAGGAATCGTCATGTGGAGGGCCTTTGTGTACGACAACAATGTACCTGACGATCGGGCCAAGCAGGCCTTGAATGAATTCCAACTGCTTGATGGTCAGTTTCGTGAAAATGTTTTGATTCAGGTCAAGAACGGGGCCATCGATTTTCAGCCGCGTGAACCGTTCCATCCCATGTTTGGCGCCATGCCGAAGACTCCGCTGATGATGGAATTTCAGATTACCCAGGAATACCTGGGACAGTCGACCGATCTTTGTTATCTGACTCCGCTTTTCAAAGAGTGTCTCGAATCTGATACCTATGCAAAAGGAAAAGGTTCCACGGTAGCCAAAGTGATCGATGGCACCCTGGAAAATCATCGCCTGACCGGAATGGCAGGTGTCGCCAATACGGGAAATGACCGCAACTGGACGGGCCATTTGTTCGGTCAGGCCAATTGGTATTCCTTCGGCCGGCTGGCATGGAATCCAGGTATCTCTTCAGGCGAAATAGCTGAAGAATGGATCAAACTTACCCTTTCATCCGATCCGGTTGCAGTTAAAACTGTCAAGGAAATCATGCTGAATTCGCGTGAAAACTCGGTCAATTACATGACTCCGCTGGGTTTGCACCATATCATGGGAAACAGCCACCATTTTGGTCCCGGACCATGGGTCAGTCGCGGACGCGCAGATTGGACCGCCATCTATTACCACAAGGCAGACAGCGCAGGAATTGGCTTCGACAGGTCGCCTACCGGCAGCAATGCAACCGGTCAGTATAGTAAACAGGTTGCAGATCATTTCGCCGACCTCAAAAGCTGTCCGGATGAATATCTGCTTTGGTTCCATCATGTTCCCTGGAATTTCAAAATGCGTTCCGGTAAAACCTTATGGGAGGAAATGAACCAACATTATTCCGATGGAGTGGCAGGAGTCGGCAAAATGAAATCTGAATGGCAGACTTTGAAGGGGAAAATTGACCCGGAAGAGTTTGAACATGTAACGATGAAGATGGAGAAACAGATCAAGTTAGCCAATTGGTGGCGAAACTCCTGTTTGTTGTATTTTCAACAATTTTCAAAAATGCCCATTCCCGCCAAGTTTGAAACACCCTCCGAATCATTGGATTATTATATGAAGTACGACTTCAAGGATTTAAAATAAGAATTTTTACACCACCCAAATTGGTAAGTACATGAAACTTGATTGATCATAAAAACCCATCATTCAGGATATGAATTCAAACATGATTCAAATCTTTCATCATGTGTGTCAATAGGTCCTTTTCTTAACCGGAAACTTTAACCTGAAACCTACCGCAAAGAATTTCATCGCCATGAATAAATTTCTTCTAATGCTTATTCCATTGATTGGGTTTACCCCCATTTCAATGGCACAAACTGCCGACAATGCCCTGCTGTTTTCGCAGCAGAACTATGGTTCAACTGCCCGCTCCAAAGCCATGGGAAATGCTTTCGGAGCATTGGGTGGCGACTTCGGATCGCTGAGCATCAATCCAGCAGGAATTGGCATCTTCCAGCGAAGCGAAATATCCACAACCCTGAGTTTACTCAATCTGAACACTACCGAATCAACCTACCAGGGTAACAGTGCTAAAGATGACCAAAACAGGATGAATATCCAAAATTTCGGGTATGCAACGATGGTTCCTATCCACAAACCATTTTCCGGACTGATCTCCTTTAATTTCGGAATCGGGTGTAACCGGCTGGCCAATTTCAATCAAAACACCTCTATGTCAATCGAAAGCTCACCCTACTCGCGCATGGATGCTTTTGTGCAAAATACAAATGGCATCAATTACTACAACCTGATTAACTCAGAAGAGAATAACCCATATACAGGCAGTGTACCGTGGGAGAGCATACTCGCCTGGGAAAACTACCTGATCGATGTAACTAATTCCGATACAGATGGGAATCAATATACAACTTTCCTACTGGAAAATGAAAAGGTAAAGCAACGGGAGACGGCTAATCACGAGGGTTACATTAATGAATACCTTACAGCTTTCGGATTAAATTTCAACCACAGACTCTACCTCGGTGCCTCCTTGGGAGTCCAGAATTTATATTACAACGAAACGAAAACCTACGCCGAAATTGGTATGGACGAAATCGGCACCAATTTAAAAAGCTGGGGTCAGTTTAATTACACCAATAATTCAAGTACTTCAGGGTTGGGCTTCAATTTCAAAATTGGAGCCATCTACCGCCCAATTCCTACGCTGAGAATTGGCATTGCAATTCATACGCCTACCCTATTTAAAATCAAAAAAATATTCCGTTCTGAAATGAATTCAACTTTGACGGGTATCGGCGTTGAAGCCGACGGAAGCCATGAGGAGAAGTCTCCGACTGGTAAAGACGTGTACCATTTTCATACTCCTTTTCGTGCTATTGGCAGCATTGCTTACCAGATTGACCGAAAAGGGATCCTGTCTGCGGATCTTGAACTGGCAGACTATTCCTCGTCAAAATACAGCAATGGCTTGGGGGGCGACAACTTTGGCACAGAAAACGGGGAAATCAAAAATACCTTCAAGGCAGTCGCCAATATCAGGATTGGAGGAGAATACAAATTAACGGAGGCAGTCAGTCTGAGAGGTGGTCTGGAATTGATGGGAAATCCCTACCAACCATACGCTTTTGGTATTTCTCAGCCAAACATGAATTTCCATTTCAGGACTTACAATGGAGGATATGGTTACCGCAGCGGAAGGTACTCCTTTGATCTGACCTACGGACTGGGCGACAAAACCAATTTCATGTATCCCTACCTCATTGATGGGGTCGATGTGGATCCTGTCAAATACCACACTTACACCCATGAGATCCTGTTCACATTCGGTATGAGAATTTAATTGGCCAATCTGACATTGAGAATTCTGTCTGGATGCCGGTCAGATTTTGAAGGCTTGTAAAAGACCTTTCTCCAAAAAGCAAAAGGGATTTCGTTCTTTATCTGGTCAGAAAATCTATTCAACAGGGATTATTTGGAGCAACTTCTGCCGGCAACCGGAAGTTCGGGTCAATACGCAGCTGTTTCAGACGAGCCGTTGACCTACGGTATTACTATGAAATATGCCTTCACTGGGTTATAGGTTTCTATTAAAGATCCGAACGATTGATTGTCGTGCTTTCATTGGCTACCAGCGAGTTTCCAGCCATTTTATCATTTTTGTCATCAGGATTTTTGCGACGCATATGCAAGGACAAATCATTGATGTTTCCCAGTTCAAGGGATAAAATTTCTCTGGTTTGCAATCCGTAGCCATTGCAGGAAAATTGAATGGTATAGGGTCCGCCGGGAGGCAAATTCGCGACACAGAAATACCCCTTTTTGTTGGTCATAGCGACCCTTGTTTTGTTCCAGGGCTTATAGGTGATCTGAATATCCACCCCGTTAATGGGCAAATTCTTCTCATCTAAAATTTTTCCGGCAAGCAATGAGCTGGTTTGCTGTGAATCAACGGAATACACTGAAGAACCCAGTATAAAAAGCACAAAGAATAATTTAGCTAACTTGTTTTTCATGTTCAATGCGAAAGAATCAATGAAATCGGGCAAATTATTTTCCCGCTATGATTTTTCACCTGACAAAAATAGGTCTCAAATAATACATTTCGGTTACATGAATATTACAATCCGGTTACATTTCAGAAAAAGGGCCATTTACAACATTAGAATTCCCAGGCCATTTGTCAAAAAAAAAGGTTCGGACCATATGATCCGAACCTTTTTGATATAAAACTTAGTGAATT
>JBAXUL010000082.1:0-17928 GCA_037129695.1 Prolixibacteraceae bacterium | reverse complement strand
TGTTGGGCAATGTAATTATTGAACAACAGCCTGGTTTCCTTCACTTCAATGTCTCGTTTAATCAGAATATCCAGATGATCCAGCATATTCACATTCCGGTTGCTCAGCAGCGTATCGAAAGGAGTATTGAATTCCGTCTTTGCAGCGACACTCAACTCGCTTTTAAAACTTCCCGACTGCTTCATGGCCTCTCCCATATGAGTCTGCCAGGAGTCGGCAGCACTATTTTGGGAGGCATAATCCTGGTAAGGGATTTTCAATTTGGAGGTCGCCCGTTCGACGGCTGTATTCAGTTCACTGTTCCTGCTTTCTGCTACCTGCGAAAAAGTACCCTTGTCGACAGGATCCAGCACGTTTAAACTACTCAAAACTCTGTTTTTCAGACCCGTACTAAACAGTTTTACCTCATCCAGCTGGTTGACCATATCCTGCCGCAGCATATTGTGCCATTGGTGCAGATGCCCGAAACTGAATGGCGGCCTGATCACGATTTTGGTTCTGTCTTCACCGAGCATCACCGACCGCAAATTGACAGGCAGATTGTTGGTGCTGATCTCATTCTCCAGAAATTGATGCACTTCCGCGATATTTTGCCCCAGAAAGCCTTCTATCCTGAAGAAGTCGAATTTCCCAATCTGAGTGTTGAACGGAGCCGCGGAAGCTCCTCCGGCACCGAATGTTCCAGAATAATACGAGTAATTACGGGATGCTTTGTTCTTTTTGTGCAGGGAGTAATTCCAGTATTCATAGATCGGATGTGCCGCATCAATTTTATAATAATAGGGAATGGCTCGTTCCTCCTGATTATGTTCTTCAGATTTACCGGGTGTAATGCGAATCGGCGTATTTTTGGTGATGCGCCACAAATTAACCGGCTTAACCATCTCAACGGCTTTGATGTTTTCCAAAAGATTGAGCGACACATTCAAGCCGATCCGCCGGGTTAAGGAAGGTACTTCGAAAGTCATCAACTGAACATTCAACTTCGTCGCCAGAAATTCCGCATGGTTTCTCTTCTCAAGGGTATGACTCGCCAGGCAGGACGGATAGAATCCTGTACGGTCTGCATCTGTTTTCGGATCGCCGTTGATGGATCCCAGCACGACATGTTTCGGAAAAGCACTCTTTTCCGGCAAGCACCAGGTGGTATCGTCGAAAAGCATTTCGTGAAACTCATTATAGGTCTCCGTCAGATCACGGAGAAAATCGTAGTAATACTGAATACCAATTTCATTGGCAGTATAATGATCATTCCAGTTTTTTAGGATGGTAAGCCAGGAGACGGATGGATCTGCATCAAAAACAGATGACAGAAAAGTTTGACAGGAAGGATAGATTTTAGGCAATTCGGCGGCCAACCTGGTAGAAATCGAACTGCAAACACTCCGGTAAAGTGCTACCAGCTGGGCATGGCTCTTCATCGTTGAATTAACCAATGGCCTGTCGGCAGCTACCTCCCCCAGCAGGTCATAGGCCTGGCGCGGAGTTGGGACATTGGGCTTCAACCTGCCGATGTATTCCCTGCTAACCAGTAATACCTTGAGATTGTTGGTCATTTTCTGTCCAACGTTGTTGCAGTCGGTGCCGGCACATTGGTCAGGATCAAAAATATAACTCTCCATGAAGAGCAAAGCCACCATCTGCAGAAGTTTCTGACCGGATTTTTCAGGAAACTGTGCAAGAGGGAAAGCCCTCTTGTCTTTAATTCCCGCCTCAATGAGTTCATATACCGGCATCATTTCACCATCCAGGTAAAAAGGATCATAGACAGGATTCTTGTCGTCACATACCTTGAATTGCGTAAACTGCCTATCTGAGCCGACAGAAAGTTGATCACCGTCTGTGGTAACTCCCAAACCCTTGCTCACAATGACCTGGTTTCTGACAGCGGTGACGTTTAGTCCGCAGACAATCCCCACTCCCAGCAATTGGCTGCGGGTAAGCCGAATCTGGTCCTCAAAATAGGCTGATACGCTGTTCAACTGCATGGCCGTGAGCACCTGGTCTTTTTCAAAGATGCTGTATCCGGTTGTTATCTCGTCTAAGCTTTTAAGAATCTGTGTCATGGTGTTATTTTTTAGCGGGTTGTTTTTTAGTTCTCTTTTTCGAGTGAGCCGAGTGAGGTCTCTCCCAGAATGAATTTTTCTTCGTTGGTATTGCATTCATGCAGCAATTCTGTCGGATAGCAATTTTTCACCTCAAAGAGTGCCTGAATAAATGCTTTCAGTTGGATGACCCGGTCTGTATCATTCCTGCCGCATTTGAGATAAATCCAGTCTCGGTAGGTTTTCTCCAGCATCGCCATATCCTCCTTGCAAATCCAGCATATCTTCGGAAGGATATGGGCAGGTGTCTCCTGACGAATCGTCTCCTCCACAAATCTGCGGAAATGCATATTCCTGAACCGCCCGTTTTCCGCCGGCAGGATGACATGAATCCGGTAGGAATAGGGATCAAAATCAGAACAGGATGTTTGCGTGGCAGCTGTGCAGATGGGGAGGAAAGGATCGTCCTCCTTCTCCGGCCTCAACAGGATGTTTTCGATCAGGAACATCCCTTCATCGCTGAAATTTTCCTGCAAATAGGTAATCAACTCATCCAGTGCGGTATTCATTTCTTCTTCCGAATCGAAATACTCGATCCGCCGCGCAATGACCTCCCCGGAATGGTCTGTCACATTGAAATAATATCGATTGTCGATCGTTTTCTTCTTTTCGTACCCGGAAGGTTGCATACCGGCATTGATGGCCCTCCGCATCTCGGCACGAGCAATTTCTTCAGTCAGGTAATGCGTACTGCTGCTCAGGATAATCTTTCCGGTATGACTGTTCCGTACCCGGAACCTGAACTCGTCGCCCGGGGTGGTATCGATCTCGGCATAGATGGTAAAATTAAAATCGCTGAGATTTCTTCGTTTGAAATCCGGAATCGCCAGAAGTTTGGCCAGCCTTTTTTCCAGTCCGGAGATATTGAAGCTATCCCACAAATCGCTATCTCCCTGAAGGCTGTAATTGTAGGCGAGTGCCCTTTTGCTACTGATGTCTGGATAGTTGGCCAGAAAATCGCATTTGTACCGGGCGATTGATTCAGGACTTGCGCCGAGTGCTGCATGCACAAGATTGGCAAATTCGGTGAATTTTTCGGCAAACCTGGCAATCAGGTGATCCAGAAAACGGTTGCGCCTTTCTGCATGAACAGACTGATCTTCCGTGTTTGTCTCTATTACTGAAAGAATATCTCCCTCTGCCGGTCCGTAGATCTTCTGGTACTCCTTGAATGAATCGACCACCTGATGAAAATAGGTTCTTTTGATCCCCGGATCTGTCGAAAAAAGATCCTTTAAATGACTCAGCTGGGCAAAATAATCAGCCATCATCTGGTCAAAGAAAAGGAGATATCCCTTGAGCCGGGCTCCCTGAATACGGCGTTCCGCAGTGGCGGAGGCACTCAGACCTGTATCAGACAGGCCATAAAGAGCTGGAAAGTCATTCTGAAAGGAGTAGTAAGCCCCCGGATTTCTGAAATTTCCCAATGGAATCTCCAGGTCATTCGGGCTGCCGGGTGAAGGACTCTCCTCATTTTCTGAATGGATGACCTTCAATTTTTCCAAAACCTTGTTCAGTTCAGGATAGACAGGCATGTTCCGCTTGAAAAATCTGAGCGTATAGTTGCTGTCTTCGAGAAAATCGATGGCAAGAGTTGGCTTCCTGCCGGGAATAACCTCAACCAACCATTTATTCTCGGGAACAACAGGCGGAAGATCAGGGTCCTCATTGAATGGAAGAAGGTGAATTTCCCTTACGGCTACCACACCCTTGATGTCCATGATCAGACGGATGATATCCGAAAGACGGATGGTTGTCCGAAGTTCAGCATTCTCCAACTCGTCGTCGTCAATAAAACCGCTGTTCAGTGCCGGTCCGTCAAAAATTTCATCAGAGGAATATGGGGTACCATCGATTTTGACGCGTTCAAGCATTCGGCTCAGTGAATAAAATTGGATGGAAGGAGAGAGATAATTCTGAATTCGGTAGAATATTTCGGCCTTGACGGCTGAGACATCCGCTGAACTATCCAATTCCAAATCACAGCAGAGATTGAATACTTGATTCTGTACTTCCTGATAACCAACAAAATCTTCCCCTAAATTACGGTTCGAATGGAGCAATGCAGTGACTCGCTGTCTGACCTCCTCCTTCTGCATGGTAGTGGTGATATTGTCGTCATATTCGATGGTCACATCATACAAACCGGATAGTATTATTTCTTCAATCCCTTCCAAACCGGGATCATCCTTCCTTAATTCTCCAAGGACTGTATCTGCAAAATAGGATTGCCGGTGGTTGGAAATCCAGGCATTTTTTACACCATCCAGATCAATCAGAATTTTCCTGTAATCTCTGTTGGTAAGTGCGCGATTCGGGAAAATCTGCCTTGCCGTAAAAAATTGTCCTGCCATTTTTTCCGCATTGCCTGTTTCTGATGCCAGCAAGTCCTTCACAGGATAGGATGCGCGGTAGCCAAGATCGGTCAGTGAATAACAAAGTAACTCCAGAATCGTGATTCCGGGATCATGTACATTGTAATCGGTCCAAATCCGGCTCGACAGATCCTGTACATGCTTCAGGCCAAGGGCATACAATTGTTTTTGGTCCAGTGCAAACTCCCTGGCGCTTTTCTTTGGTATGATCAGTTCAGATAGCATGGCCTTTCCTAATAAATTTCGTGGATAATATGGGTGGCTGCCGAAACAAGAATGGTATCCGGTGATTCTGGAATCACCTCATTCAGGTCGTTCGATTTGCCGGACAATTCAGAGAAGCTATAGAGATAAAAATCTTCTACAAAATCTACATAATCAACCTCTTCCACAAAATGGAGAAGCACCGATTTGTAAATTTTACCTCCAAAAGTGATATCCCTGCCTTCTTGATAGGCCCAAGGAGAAAGATATTGCCGGATTTGCCCTTTCAGTTTTTCACTGTAGAAATTAAATTCATAACCCGCGTGAAATTTCACCCTGAAATCCAGCTGCAACTTCTGGTAAGCAGGATTTTTGACAGTTACATTGACTTGCATCCCGGACTGTCTTTTCAGCAATTGGGTAATCCGGCTGATTGTGTTGCCGTTCAATTTGGGTGACAACGGATCTACCGCATTTTGATTGGTGGTATCCGGCACCACTACCAAAACTACATTTCCGGGTGCGAGCCAGCAATATTTATTTAATCCGGGCATGAATTTCGCGTGCGGAATGCATTTGACTTTGTGTACTTCAGGAAATTCCTGCAACACAATTCTTTCATAATCCCATGGAGAAATGCACCTGTTTTTGTGCCTGAGCCGCTCGCTGCTCCGGGTGAAAAAAGAATTATCCGACTCGGCCCTCGATCCTCCAAAAGAGGCAAACGGCTGAGACAGGCTTTTTACTGAGGCATTCCCGTTTTTCAATTTGTCTATCCTGTTTTTCTCCATCGGAGAGGCAAGATGTTTCGGATCGTTGCCCTGATCGGCGAATTGAACTTCAATGGCATTGGCAGCGATGTCGACCATCCGGCAGACGGCTTCCACATTCCTGCGGATGGCTGCCCTGATCCAAATCTTGCCGGCAGGCATCAGGGTATTGGCAGTCGTCGCATCGTGTGGAATGACAAACCTGATGATACCGCTCTTCAGCAACCGATTGGTAGTATCCAGCACAACTTCTGCGTAAGACAGAGGCTTCCAGTAATTATCGCTCAGAACAGACCAGTCAATATTCTCCTGTGGAAGATCCGGATTTTCACTTCCTTCCGCCACCTGAAACAAAACACTGACACTGTCGCCGGGATTTAGTCCGCTGAAACCAATCAGCAACTCACCCTCATTTTTGTATTCCGGAAACAATGATACTAACTTGTCAACCAGGTAACCAAACTGGTACCGCTGGTAGCTGTGTTCCTGAATCTGACCGAAATAGGCAACCTGGAAAAACTGAATTTCGTCGTTGGTGAAATCATCCAATGAATTGGAACTGATGTTAATTTCGTCTGAAGTAGCCTTGTAGGAAAGTGATATATTTTGAATAACAGGTGTATATGGCTCATTCAGTGATGCGAATGCAGGAGAATCTCCGGTTTGTTTGGCGTAACCCAGAATGTTTTCTACCGTTTTTTTCGGGTATTCGGCATGAAAGAAACCGTTGTTCAGGATGAAACTGACCATCCCCCTTGCATTTTCATGAAGGGCAGGTTTGTTGATCAGTACCGGACTAAAAACCAACATCTCCCTGAGAAATTTCCTGGACCAGGCTGTTTCTGTCTGTCTCAGGCTGAATACCTTCCGCCCGGCAGGATAGGCTACTGTCAATGGAATGTGGCCTGGAGTAAATACAAAATCATGCGGAAGCCGGGCATCCGTATTTTCAAACAAAGGCACTCCGCTTCTGGCGTATTGCCGGTTTTCCCGGCTGGTAAATGAGACATCCGCCGTAAAACCGGCATTGGAGACACTCACCCCGTATGCGCTGTAATAGGTCCCAAAATTTTGCGGAGGATTTTTCCAGTTGACACTTACGATTAATTCTGATATTTTTTTATCGAGTGCTTCGGTATACCCTACCAGGAAGGTTGAACCTATGGTTGGTTGCTGTCCGAACGGCGCAAAAGGTTTTTTCGGATTAAATGTACCCTGATCTCCTTCGAGTGAAAGTGAGGTGATCCCGGACACATCCACATCGATGGCTCCTTTGATGACCTTGATCCCTGCAAAATCATCATATCCCAGCGAAACAGCGGGTTTGTCCGTTTTTAACAGAACCTGAATCACCGGTGACTTGCAGGTATAGCGATATCCGTGAATGGAAACATCATAATCGGCAACAGCTTTTTCAGAGGCAGGGATGGTGACGAGGAAGCTCAATACGTTGCCCGAACTAAGTGTGGGGGCAGTGGCAAAAGGTCCGAGCCAGCTTTTTTCGCCTGTCACAAAAAGTTCAAAGGCACCTTTTAGCGATTCATCATGAATGACCGCGTGATTGACGTTGGAGAGCGTCAAATTGAGGGTTACTTTTCGATGTCCCTCCTTCATCCTGAGCACCGGAGAGGCAATGGCAAAACCTATTTCCACCGGTGGAAGAGCATTGGATCCGAATGCCTGCCATTTGGCTTCCTCGCCGGTTAATTTACCTCCCATGCCATCGGAAGAACTGGCTACCGGAGCATAGCGGATGGTCCCATGACCGGTTTGATCGTAGAAAATGGAGCAAAGCGACTCAACTTTTGAGGTGTTGATCACTGTTTCACCGGTAGGTTTGTAAATCAACTCCACTTTGGTGTCGTCCTTTCCTGCAGAAAATGGATCGTCAGGACCAAGGACCACGGGCGTTGAATTCTTTTTAAGTTCGAGCACCACATGGGCCTTATCCGGGACAGCTCCTTTTTTTGACAGACGAAGAATTTCTGAAAAATAGAAGTCAAGATGACGACCCGTGAATTGATTCACAGTCTCCTGTGGACCTGCCAGATAGAGCTTCAGGAAACTGAGATAAAGCGCCAGATGAGGCGTAACTTCACCGCTTTTATCATTCAGCAATCGACGGATGCCTGCTAAATCTGCAGGAAAGAATTTGCTCCAGTTCGGATTTGGATCAGAAGGATCTTCCGGCAAGGAGGGATCATGCAAATAGAGCCTGACAAATTCAGCAAATTTTTGTGTAAAGCGCAGTAGTTCCTCGTCCGTTCGTTCATCGATATCGGCAAAATGAATCCCCAGCTCTGCTGGCATCCGCTTATCCTGCGATTGCCCCGGCTGAATGATGAGGTCCTGTATGATTTCCTGTACGGCCATGGTGCAAATGTCTAGCTATGATTAAAATCTACTGATTTTCGTACTTCGTTGCTGTCGGTAATGTAAAATGGATAGACCAGGTTGTAGCGTGAATTGGTGGATCGAACCATATATTCCAGAATGATGCTGATTTTACCTTCCAGTTCAGTGGTAGTGTCCAACTCAAGAGAAAGCAGCATGATCCTTGGTTCATAGATCAGGATGGCAAACTTCACACGGTCCTTCAGCAAAGTTCTTGCGGTTGTACCCATCGGCTCGAACAGCATCTCATGCATGTCGAGTCCGTATTTCGGGTTCATGAATCTTTCGCCGGCGGCAGTGCCCAGCAGGATCGTGAGACTGGAATGAATGTCCTCCTCGTCAGATGTCATCCTTACTTCACCGGTTTCCGGAATGAAGTCAGGCGGAAAACTCCATCCTGTACCCAGGAATGAAGTATATGACTTATTTTGATTGCTGTCTTCCATTTTGTCTGGTAATCAATATTTTACTGTATGAAATCACTCCTGTCTGATTTCGAATCACCCGGGATTCGTAGTGAAAGGAATTGCCGCAGTATTTTCAAATCCTGCATGAAGAACTTACTTTCGTTGTGTCCGTCAATCCGGCCAAAAAACATTGCCGGCAATTCCTTTGAGCATGTTGGTATTTCTATTCTGATACCTGATTAGTTAAACCACTTATGATACATGGCATTATCGGCCCCCCTGGCAAAAATGTCGAGACGACCTCCAGCCCAGCTTACTGCAGAAATATTACTGGTAATGATACCGCCCAGGGATTCAAATCCACCCCAACGGCTTCCGTCCCACCATTTATGATAAATGGCATTGTCTGTACCCCTTGCAAATACATCAATTCTATTGGGTCCCCAGCATACTGCAGCTGGGTCTGTGGTAATAATTCCGCCCAGGGATTCCCATCCACCCCAGTGGTTTCCATTCCACCATTTATGGTACAGCGCGTTGTCGGAACCCCTTGCAAAGATGTCAATCCGATTGGGTCCCCAGCAAACAGGAGTAGGATTACTCGTGATGATTCCGCCCAGGGATTCCCATCCGCCCCAATGGTTTACGTCCCACCATTTGTGATACAGGGCATTATCAGTGCCTCTGGCAAATACATCAATCCGGTTGGGACCCCAGCAGACAGCGGAAGGATCGCTGGTGATAACTCCACCAAGGGATTCCCATCCACCCCAATGGTTACCATCCCACCACTTGTGGTACAGGGCGCCATCCGTTCCTTTGGCAAATAAATCAATCCGGTTGGGCCCCCAGCTTACCGCTGAAATATTGCTGGTAATAATTCCACCCAGGGATTCCCATCCACCCCAATGGTTACCGTCCCACCATTTGTGATAGGCAGCACCGTCGGTGCCTTTCGCGAATACATCAATCCGGTTGGGACCCCAGCTCACGGCAACCGGATCGCTGGTGATCACTCCGCCCAGAGATTCCCATCCACCCCAATGGCTTCCATCCCACCATTTGTGATAGAGTGCATTGTCTGTGCCTCTGGCAAAAATGTCGATTCTGTTCGTCCCCCAACATACGGCATGAGGAGCAGTTGTGATAATTCCACCCAGACTCTCATAGCCACCCCATCGATTGATGGGATAGACAGAACCCGCAAATTGAGCATCCTGTGAATCGATATCAGACCCTCCTGCCACGGCGACATTGTCTTTCATGATAGAAGCAGGAAGCCAGTAGCACATAATGGAATTGGGGTCTGCATGGGCAGTGGCAATAAGGGCCGAACTGGCAATCGGTGTAAGCACCTGAGCTGTGACCATGTTGGCATCCCAACCATCGCTGGCCAAAAAATAAGCTTTCGCTTTGACCGGATCAATCCGGTTCACAATCTCGCTGCGCATATGCTCATGCGGGAATCCAAGCGTATGACCTGTTTCGTGGCGTACTACCCTGTGATACTCAGATTCCGGGGTACTCATACTGAAACCCTGGAGGTTCATAGTAGCCTGATTTGCAGGAATGTGGAGAATATCCGTGCCCAAATAGGACCAATATCCACTTCCCGTAAGGCTAATGCGAACCTGAGGATTCACACTTGATTCAGTAAATCTGGCATTACAACACTGACCCCAGGCATTCATATGGGAAATGATACGTGTGCGCAAGGCGGCGTCCACAGTACCCAGAAATCCTACAGTCAGGTTGACGCCCGTTGATGGCCATCTTTTGGAGGTGAGTAGCGCAAGATGCGGTGGAGGAATCACCCCACCGGGCATGGCCTGTCTAAGCTGGTGCAAATGCGTTTTATTTTCCGGATTAATTTTAATCGCGGTTTCTGAAGCCGGAATCCATTGATCTTCAGGAAGCATTTTAAGCGAACAGGTAATTAATTGGGAAGAATCCTGTATTTCATTAGTCGATTTTTTCATTTTTTAGAGATTTACCTTCAATTGATTTTGCCTACTCTGTACAGTTTTCGGCATCCCTGTTGCATTCATTTTTTTTGAAGTCCCTGAGCAGGAGACAAGTCGCCTGCGCATGCCATTCTATATATCATTTAATACCCCTATTTTTCATCCCTCAAGTTCATCCGCCGATCATGACTGTCGGGCAACCAAGTACGATTACTCCTCCATGAGCGGTCGAGTCACCCAATCTTGCAGCGGCTTTTCCGCCGATTTGTACGGTGGCCGATCCTGCGGCAATGGTATCCGGCGGTCCGGTACAGGTACACATGTCCCCGACTGTTGCTGCAGGAAATCCGCCAATAATAACTGTCGGAGTACCCGGGGGCAATATTGGTCCTCCGACGTGCGGAACGGTACCGTTGACCATCGGACACACATGCATATCATTGATTCTTGCTGCTGGAGGCATAACTCTAATTAATTGATTTGTACCATTGCACCTTTCAACGTAAGCGTGCCGGAGGCTTTTACCTCGACACCGGCAGATCCTTCTGCCTTAAAGGAGGCGGATGCTTTCGTCTCTATATTCACCCCCTCCATTTGGATATCCTGCTGGGCTTTGATCTCGATTTTACCGTTGCTTTGGATCAGTATCCCATCACTGTTCATGACGATTTTATTGTCGTTTTCATCGATCATCTTAATTTCTCCCGCATCTTCATCAAGCGTCAGCTTCTTCCCTGCCGGAGTTTCGAGTAAAATGATCTTTTTTTCGTCATTGAAGTAAAGCTTCATCCCGGACCGGCTCTTGTACATCTTTTCGTGGTTGTCGTCAGACCCGGTCAGCGGTGCAGCTTTTGCACCTGAGTGAAGCATTCCAAGAATGACAGCCTGACGCGGATCATCATCCAAAAAACCGAGCACCACTTCATCACCAATTTCCGGGCGAAAAAAAAAGCCTCTGTCATCACCGGCATCAAGTGAGGCAACCCTTGCCCAGGTGCCATCTGCCGTATTATCAACGACTGGCATTCTAACCCGAACCCGGTGTTCCCTGTCAGGATCCTCATTGCTCACGACCACGCCGATCTGCAGCCCATTGATCCCAGGCAGCAAGCCACCGGCCTTGGGTGCAGTCACATCGTTTTGCTCTGCGAGCCAATCCGGAGAGCTACCAATCTGAAGATGGCACTTCCACCCCTCCACGAGATCAAAACTATGCCGCACACCTGTGACGAGGGCATTGCCGTTGTATCTGTCGCCGATGCCGGCAATGGTGACCAGATCCCCCGGATTGACCGTGGCGATCCCATCACATTTCAAACGCCCACAAACCTGGGTCATCTTAGACTTGAGCCACTGCGCATCAGCCCACGACTGTGTCTCAGCCTCCAGCAACGAATTTTGCTGCAGGTTAAAATGGTCCGGTCCGGCTACTGCTGCAAGGTCGCTGCTTTGCAGGTTCCCGGGAGCCGTATTGCCAGGATCGGCGCCCTCCTTCTCGACAAGTGACTGCTGGGAGGAATCCCAGGTAACTCCCTTAACCGCGGTATATTGAAGACGCGCATCGATCTCCGCATCCATCTCCAGGATGGTTGATCCAAACTGAAGGGTACAAACTGTGCTTCCCGCGAATGAAGGCGCCTTGACGGTGACCTTGTCATCGTTGGTCAGCACCATCTTGCCGTTGGCCTGGGCTCGTGTCAGGAGAAAATCCCAGTCGGTCGAATAGTATTGAACCATCTGCTTGTGTGTCAACGAAGTGCTTTCTACATCGGGTGTGATAGATGCCTTATTTAGGATAGCTGCGATAATATCGCTGTCGGTCTTGTCTGCGAAGTAGGCATTCTTTCTGCCGATCGTCAGGCCGACAGCCTTGTGCCGGCAATCGACAATCAGTTGCGGGGCAGAATTGTCACGTACTTTGATGCTTTGTTTGACAGAAATTCCCTTGAAGATGGAAACCTGGTCGGAAGATGAACCTGCCAGAATTTCTATTTCCTTCCCGGGAATAAACAAGTCGGAATTACTGTCCGGAAAACTGCTGGCCGACGCATTTCCATCCAGATAAACCAACCGGGCGGCAGAGATCTTGTCGGCCACTTTGGTTACTGTGACAGAAAGCAACTGATGGGTACGTTCGACCACCTGGCTATCCACTTTCACAGTGAACTCGCGGTGTTCAGCAGAAATCGGCAATGTTCTGACTTCAGGCATAATTTACTTCTCTAGTGGTGGAAAAAATATTTTGGAACCTGTTTTCAACCTTCGGAAATCATCGATCCGGTTGGCATGTGCCACATCCGCATAATATCCGGGATCACCATAAATTTCATAGCATAGTCCCGGAAGTGTATTTCCTGCGGTCACCATCCTGACATGCGTCAAGTCTGGTGAGTGGTCCTGTGCAGCCGAAACCCGCGACTGGTCGTCAGAATTATCTGTGAATGTTGCAGTAATGACCGCCCTCAGCGGAACCCCGTCAGGTTTGAACATCTTGTAGGCAATAGAAGCACTCTTTAGAATGCATCGTTTCACCTGAATGGTTCCCCAGACCACTTTCAGAAAATTGGGTCTGTGAATATCACCGTTGTATCCGGTCACTGTCTGGAATTGTTCTATTTTCTGCTGAACATCCACGGCAATTCCATTGGCACCCGTTCCATCGATAAAAAAAGCAAGCGAAAGATCTCCGGGCTTCATCTTTTTGAAATTCATACGACTGTTGGTAGTACCCGATCCCTGGGCACTGTCATATTCCATTTCATAAGCCATCGTAATCTCGTTCGGGTTAACGAAAGAGACAAATTCACTGATGGGTGCACCCGAATAATCTGGCTTTGTGAAAGCCTGAATCTTCAATTTTTCGAGGGTTCCTCTGTTGTTCATGGTTATCGTTCCGTTTTTTGCTTTAGAATTTCAAGCACCCGCTCCACGCACTCACTGACTATGGCTTGTTTATTTTCCGGTGAAGAGGAAGACGGCGAGGCTCCCCCCGAATCCTGGTTGGTTACTTCAACGGTTATGACAACTTCATCGATAATGATGGGCATGTTCTGTTAGTTAATACGGGTAAAATACTGGTAGTAAAACTGAAGGGATTCGACGACATACGAATTATTGGAAGAATTAAAATCGCTTACCGACCATTTCACCGGATAGGCATTAATGAAATGCCAGGTGATCAATGGCTCATGATTTTCGTTCAGCAATTTGACGAACATCTCCCGTGGCTTAATTTTAAAGTCGTTGATGCAGTCATTGATCCACCCGGAAAATTCCGAATTAGTCATCAAGCCCCGCTTCAGTGTCAATTCGGTAAAGCGAACACCACCCGGATATTTCTGCGCAAAGCGGTTTTCTCCCCCTTCGGCCAGTTCCTCTGTCTTCAGTTCAACAGAGAGTCCGGACACCTCGGTAAACCGAACATCATCTCCGTTGGAAGAAAAATCGGGAACTTCCACCAAAAAATGAAAACCGGCAGGAGGATAATAACTGCTCATCAGTCGTTCATTAATTCAAGTCCTTCATGCGCCAGCTCGATGGATTCAATCGCGACTTCATTGCCCGAAGCCTTGAGTTGCGGACCTTCAACCTTTACCGGAAAAGCCCTTAAGACTTTCCATACCATCACAGGATTGTGCTCCTGATTCAGTAATTTGATGGTCAGGTCACGTCGTTCTACCGTGTTCAATTTGATGGTATTGAGCCATGCAAAAAAGTCATTGTCGTGCTCGATCACGCCGCGCTTCAGCGTAATATTGCTGAATTTTCGAAGTCCGGGCATTTTGATGGAAGAATATTCCGGAAATGAGCCATCCCGGTATTCTATGGCTTGATTCTCCTGTGTGAGACCGGTAACTTCTGAGAAGCCGATTCGGTTGCCACCCCAATCAACAGAGAAATGAAAAACAGGTAATGGATAGTTTGCCATTGTATTTAATTTTATGCGTTAGAAAATTGTTTGAAGCGTTTTTGATGAAGACTTTGGTTGGTTGCTGTTTGCAATTGATGCTGAAAACAGCTACGAAACCTGTAATTTATGTGAGAACTTCAGAACGATGAATTCGGCCGGTCTTACTACAGCCATTCCGATTTCAACATTCATCTTGCCTTCGAGGATATCCTGGGCCGTCATAGTAATGCCAAGTCCGCATCGGACGAAGAAGGCATCTTTTGGAGTTGCTCCTGCCAAAGCCCCTTCACGCCATTTCTGGATGAGGTAGTTTTCGATCATCCCGCGTACTTTCACCCAGGTATTGGCATCATTGGGTTCAAAAACCGCCCAGTAGGTAGATTTCTTAACCGACTCTTCCACCATGTTGAAGAAACGGCGGACAGGCACATAACGCCACTCGTTGTCATTTCCAGCCAGTGTCCTGGCACCCCATACCAATGTACCCTTGCCGGAAAAAGCGCGGACCGCATTGATTGATTTACCGGTATCTGCATCCACATTCAGGAGATCCTGATGGGCATTGTCAAGTTTGACAACCGGCTCGATGACGCTGGCAAGACTAAGGTTGGCCGGAGCCTTCCATACACCCCTGTTTTTGTCGGTGGTGGCATAAGCGCCAGCGATTGCTCCGCTTGGCGGCAAAACGACGAAATGATTTTTCAATTCAGCCTTCACAAAATTGTAAACTGCCGTTTTTGAACTCTTCAGGGTGTCAAGTGTACCTGAACCGCTTGTATAGGTTACGGTGACATTGGATTCATCCGGCTTCAGATAAAAGTTCATGGTGGTTTTGATAAAAGGAAAATAGGAAGCACCATACTTCAGAAAATTGTTTCCGAAATATCCCCTGTTGACACTTAGATCGGCATCTTTATTTCCTCCGTCGAACAAATCAAAAATGGCAAATCTGTCGCCAAGGGTATTGCATTGCAGGAGAACTGCCTGAACCAGCGCCGTATAATCAGTAGCTGACAACTTCACTGCCTCAGGAATTACAATCAGGGTAGGTTCATCAACCAGCGCCACTTTGTCCAATCCATCCTGCAGCCCGTACATGGTTGCCGGATCAGAACTTGCATCGCCCGCTAAATCGATGGTATGTGCGGTCTGGTAGGTTCCGACAGAAACGATGTAACATTGTCCACCTCCGTTCTCGAAAAACATCTTCACACTGTAATACAAAATGTAATAGAGAGTGGGTTCTGTCAGCGAAGTAAAGGTAACATTGCCCAATGAGTCAGATCCGACCGTAATGGCAATGGCATCTTCATGCTGTACTCCGAAATAGGTTTCAAACTCTTTCAGGGAATAAATCTTGGTTGGAACGAGAATGAGGTCTTTCGCCATTTTTTTGGCAGCGAAGGCGGTATAGCCGATAAAGGCCGGTATTGCAGTTTCAACTTCTGCCACGGAAGGTGGAAAGACGGAAATTTCTTCCACGTAAACATCAGGTGTTCTGTAAGTTGCCATAGTCGTTTTTTTTATGGTTTTGAAATTTGGATGATGATGTCTGAATTTGGTTGATCGATGCCCGGTGAGGGAAGGTGCTTGATGATCACATCGCTGTTGTAGCTCAGTTGAATCTTCCTTCTCGGTTTTTCAAGCTTCGAAACAGGGTTTTGTGATTTAAAGAGTACAACTCTGGAGTTGTTGCCGGTCAGCAGGGATGGTGAGATATCGGTTGCAGCGAAGGCACCCTGACTCACTCTGGTAAATTGTACCTGAGGTCTTGCATCTTCAGCATATCCGGCATCAGTTACCAACAGGTGATTCAAATCTGCTGAAGAATAGTTTTTACCGACGATATAGTATTTCAGCGTCTCCTCTTTTGCAGCGAAAGACAAAGTAAATTCAGGTGGATTCGGAATAAAAAACCCATCCGTAACCTGGATCTCGGCAATTCCAAAAGTCTGTTGCCTGGCAAGTTCGGGATCCACATAATAAAGAGTTTTTTTAGAGGATGCGCCCTGCTTTTCATTCATAGAGTAGACTCCGGGAGGGAAACCGGATAGATCGACAGGAACAGGTGTCGTATTGTCAGCCTCCGTCACGGCAGAAGTTTTCAGGATATTGTTCGCTGAATCCTTCACTGCAAGCGTGACCGGTCTTCCGGTTTTGGTGAGGGGATAGGCAAACAATGCGCCTGTCAAAAGCATTTCAACAGGCAAATCCAGCGACGTTGGGTTAGTCAGATTGCGGTAAAGCGGAGTAGTTCCATTCTTGAAGTCGATCCTGGTGAAGTTGCTGAAATTCAGGTTGGAAAGCTTAAGGCCGATTCTAATGGTGATACCTGATACCGGAACCAGCGGTACACCGGCTTCACTTTTCTCACAAAGGAAAAAACAGCACCCATTGTTGATTCTGGTGACAATTCGCCTGTTCTTCAATAATACCGCCGTATCAGATGGGAAAAAGTACCCGAAATCGGTACAGGCACCTGAATATCGGGTGTGAGCTATTTTCAGACTGAAGAGTATGCCGAAGGAAGTGCTCATCTGGAATGCATAATGGTTTTAACAGAAGTGATGGGTTTTCGAATATCAGAAGCAAACTCTTCCTGAATAATTACCATGCGAATCCGGTAGGCAACCGATGGCAGGTGTTTCGCCCCCAAATACGACCAAATCTGGTTGAGTTGTTCCACTCCATGGGATTCCAGTTCAATGGTCAGTTTTCCGATTTTGGTTGGAAGTGCAGGATGCTCTTCCGACTGAAAAACAGGATGTGACTGAAAAAAACTCAGCACGAACCCAATGGCCTTCCAGGCTTCCTCATAGATCGTAAAGTTGGCTGCAAACAAGAGATGCAGAATCAACTTCAGTTCAGGTTCCCGCTTCACATGCTGACCATCCACATAGGAGAATTCAGGCAGTTGCGACTTGAAAATAGAATCTTCCTCAAGGTTAAAGACTGTCATTGCAACCGAATCATCAGGGAAAGCTATTTTGCCCTGATCACTGACGATTTTTGACAATTTCACCTCAACTCCCGCAGAATTGGTGCGCGATAGTATGAAAGCATTAAGTTCGTCCCGAAGGAAGATTAAAGCCTGGTCTATCATATTTCTAAGTATTAGAAATTTGATAATAATGTATATTGATAGAACTGGTAACTTGGTTGGAGTTACCTCCCTTCAGCACCCATTATTCTGCACGCCACGCATTTTACATGGAAATAACAGGGATGTGATTTTGGATATCACTGAAGATTTATAACAGCTTTCGCCAGATAGTTAAACTTTAGGAACAGGTTATCTTTTCCGGGTATTACAACTTACCCCTCCAAGAAATATGTCTTTATTAAGACTGAATACAATTAATCCGGAAAGAATCTAAAAGGTTACCCTGAAATCGAAGAAATTTAAAGGGAATAGACCAAAGAATATTTCTGCAATCGACTAACAAACGATAAATGATTCATTTTGAAATGATTACAATTCATAAAGAATTCTCAGAATAATCGATCATTACACGAATAGGATCAGGAATCAATTCCAATTTTCAATTTTGCGTTTCCCAAAACAAATTCAGGTCTTCTTTTGAGCACCTTTTGCTGATGAGAAATCTGCATCACATAAAACTCTCCGGGACGAAGTATCGCCAAACCAACTTCAATATTCATCCCGCCATTCAAAATATCTTTTGAGGTCATCGTGCCGCCAAAACCACAATTTACGTAAAACGAAGATTTCGGCGAAACTCCAGCCAGGGCACCTTCCTGCCATTTCAAAGTGAGATACTTTTCAATCATGATCCTG
>JBAXUL010000081.1:0-18087 GCA_037129695.1 Prolixibacteraceae bacterium | reverse complement strand
ACTCCCCGGCTTCGGCATCATCCTGAAATTTTAATCTGAAGGTTTTTACACCCGGTGCCTCCTTGATCACCTTCTCAATGGTCATCAGATAAGGGAGATACGTATTTTTTTCACTCATTGTTTTGCAATTGAGGTGATGTGTTCAAGAATATTCATATCAACGGGACAGGCACGGGAACACCGGCCGCATCCGGTACATCCTACCACATTCAATCGTGCCGGCATATAGGAAAACTTGTGAAGAAGGCGCTGACGCCACCTCTGGCTCTGGTGCTCACGTGGATTATGTCCGGAAGTGTGAAGCGTAAACAATCCAAATCCACAGGCATCCCAACAGCGAATGCGTCTTCCTTTGGATCCATGAACATCTTCCTGTATGTCGAAACAGGCACAGGTCGGACAAACAAATGCGCAGGCTCCGCACCCAATACAACGTTCTGATTGTTCTTTCCAGACGGTACTGTTAAATGCATTGTTTAATTTCGTATTGACCTCTTCAAGACTGAATCTGGCAGGCAGATCCACCAAATACTTTCCTTTTTCATCTCCCCTGTCGGCCTCAAAAACAGAAGGAAGCAGGTCAACCAAAGCTTGTCCCCCCGGAGTTATTATCTCCGCAATGGCTCCGCCATCAGGTAACATCGTCAGTTGTATATCACTGCCGGCCAAATTGCCCGGACTACCATTCACACTTGTACAGAAACAACTTTCATCTGCAGCTGCACAACTGAATGATATGACAGTTGTTTTGGCCAAATGGGCGTTGTGAAGCTTATCAGGACTGTCCCAGTTGAATATGGCAGATAAAGGTTTAAACCCTGCAGCATCACATGGATGTACTTTCCAAAGAACCGTTTCCGGCAAACTGTCAGGCTCAAAATCAGTAAGATGAACCTTCCCTTTTTCCTTTTCATAGGAAAACAGCACTTCGGCCTTCGGATAAACGGAAGCCTTGATCGATTGGGTTGTTTGTACATATTCATCGGCAACCTCGCCCAGATCTTTTACACGCTTAAAATCAATTTGTCCACGGAAATTAACAGGAGCATAAACTCTTTTCCCGCTTACAACGATTGATTGAAACCATTGTTCAATTCCGTTTTTGCTGATATATTTTGTTTCCATAGCTGCTTAACGTATAAATTGCTCTCTGTCATCCAGTTTCCAGGTGGAAAGAGCGTTTCCTTTTTTGGCAGGTAAACCGGGCGTGTACCCAAATTCGGGTGCCATATCTTCCATCATTTTTCTGGTTATCAAATCTATTGGAATACCAACCGGACAGGCATCTCCGCAGGCACCGCAGGCAGTACAGCGACCTACCATGTGCATGGCCCTGTTGATGTGCCACTCCATATTGGCCAACGGAGCTGGCCACGGATTGATCCATTGTGGCCGGTTCACTTCCACCACACATTTGGTACAATAGCACAATGGACAGGCTGAACGACAAGCATAGCACTTAAAACAGTGGGACATCTCCTCCTGCCAGAATTTCCATCTTTCCTCCCGGTTCATTACCTCAATTTTGGAGAGTATTTCCTGTTCGCGTTCTCCGCGTTTCATTTCAAATTGTTCAACATAGGCATAGATCTCATCGAACGTAACAAATTCTCTCAGTTCACCTGACAAATCCACGGTCATCACCAGTAATTTATCCTCACTCAGTTGGTTCTCTACATAAAGTTGCAGAATGCTGCGAAGGGTAGAGATCGGTGCAGTCACTGCAAAACGATCATTTCCAACCAATTCTTTCTTGGTCAGATAAACTGCCAAATTATGGAAACAGCGACTGTCGAAGATCAATTTTCGTGCACCTTCACTATTCCGGCAAAACAGCGGACGAGGTCGTTTTGTACCTTCCTCGTAACCGATCACCAACGACACAGAACCATCAGCTAGTAATGCCGCTGCCCTTTCCCTAAGCTTCTCCATCGAGTACCTCCTTTTCTAAGTAATCAGCAACCTTTTGATAATCGGAATAAGGTCCGAGCGAACGAATTTCAGCCACTGTGGTATTGACGAGATCAGCCCATTTGGATCCTTCTGCTGCCGATACCCACGAATACTGGATCCGTCTGACGTCTACCCCCATCAGATCCATGATGGCACGGAATGCGATCCACCGACGGCGGGCATGAAAATTTCCGCTTGTATAGTGACAGTCGTTGGGATGGCATCCGGATACAATAATTCCATCTGCACCCTGGGCAAAAGATTTCAACAAAAGAAGAAAATCTATTCTTCCTGTACACGGAAACCTCACGATCTTCACATTCGTTGCATACTTAAGCCGGCTGGTACCCGTAAGATCCGCACCTGCGTATGTACACCAGTTGCAGACAAAAGCAACAATCTTAGGTTCAAAAATTTCTTCACTACTCATTATAAGCTAGTTAGTCGTTTAACAATGACATGACCTCGGCATAAACCTGCTCGTTGGTATACCCCTGAATATCAATGGATTTCGAGCGACAGAATGCAACACAGGTACCACAACCCTGACAGAGTCCTGAATTGACCTTCGCGATAGTCCTGATCAGTTTACCGTCACGCCCTTTGATCTCTTCGTGCTCAATGGCATTGTAAGGGCATGCCGTTTCGCACATGAAACAGCCAACGCAGGTACTGTAGAGCGGAGGAGCCAAACGGTTGACAACCGCAATCACAGGCTCCCTGACCAATTCATCATTCGAAAATAGGGCTGCAACTTTCACGGCTGCACCGGATGCCATGCCCACAGTTTCAGGAATATCTTTTGGAGCCTGACACGCACCGGCCAAAAAGATTCCGGCAGTATTGGTTTCAACAGGTTTCAGTTTCGGATGCGCTTCTGCAAAGAAATGGTAAGGATCGTAGGATACATGGAGTTTTTGCGCCAATTGTTCTGAACCGCAATTCGCAACCCCTGCTGTAGCCAGAACGACCATGTCTGCTTCAATCTCGACCTGTTCGCCACCCAGAAGCGTGTCAACTCCTTTGACGATTAATTTTCCATTTTTCTCATAGACCCGAGCCACACGTCCCCTGACATAATTGACTGTATCCTCTTCGATGGCCCTGCGTACAAATTCTTCGTAATTTTTTCCGCCTGCGCGGATATCCATATAAAATATTGTCGATTCACCACCGTGAACTTTGTGCTGGTAAAGCATCGCATGCTTGGCAGTGTACATACAGCATATCTTGGAGCAATATGGAATTCCCTTGGCAGGATCCCTGGATCCTGCACAGGCGATAAATACAATTTTTTGAGGAATGGCCCCATCCGACGGACGGCGAATTTCACCAAAAGTTGGACCGGAAGCAGATGCCAGTCTTTCAAACTGCAATCCTGTCAGCACATCCTTATATTTCCCGTATCCGTATTCAGGGAAGAACTCTGTTCCTTTTACATCAAAACCAGTCGCCAGTACTACTGCCCCAACCTGTTCGCTGATGATTTCGTCTTCCTTATCCCATTCGATGGACCCTACCTGACAAGTCTTCTCACAAATTTTGCAGGCACCACGTTTGTAATAATTGCAATTCGTCCGGTCAATCACAGGCTTATTGGGAACAGCTTGCGGAAATGGGACATAAATCGCTGTTCTTGTTCCCAGTCCGGCATTGAACTCACTCGGAATCTTTTTAACCGGACACTTTTGAATACATGCGCCGCATCCTGTGCAGGTCGAATAGTTCACACTTTTGGCTTTCAACCTGATCTTTGCCGTGAAATTGCCAATGAATCCTTCCAAACTATCAAGTTCGGCATAAGTATAAAGTGTGATATTGGGATGCTGTGCCACTTCAACCATACGTGGAGTCAGGATGCACTGTGAGCAATCGAGCGTTGGAAAGGTTTCTGACAACTGCGACATATGCCCTCCAATCGAAGGATCTCTCTCCACCAATATCACTTTGTGACCTGTATTGGCAATATCCAGACTCGCCTGAATGCCGGCTATCCCACCTCCGATTACCAGCGCTCGTTTGGTTACCGGAACTTTAATTGAGTCAAGCGGCTTATTCTTTTTTACCTTCTCAACCAGCATCTTCACAAGATCAATGGCTTTTCCGGTAGTCTCTTCGCTCTTTTCATGTACCCAGGAACAGTGCTCACGGAGATTGGCCATTTCACACAGGTAGGGATTTAATCCCGCTTCTGCGCAAGCTCTCCGGAAGGTAGGTTCGTGCATCCTTGGAGAACAGGCACCAACCACCACTCCATCCAGGTCGTACTTTTTAACTGCCTCTTTGATGAAAGTTTGTCCGGGATCCGAACACATGTATTTGTAGTCTATAGCATGGGCAACTCCTTCCATGCCGCCAATTTCCCGCGCTACGCGTTCCACATCAACGGTAGCGCTGATATTTTCACCGCAGTGGCAAATAAATACTCCGATCTTTGACATATGGTTACAATTCTACGGTTACAAAATGACGTTTCAATCCCAGCTCTTTGGCGCCGATACCCAAAGCGAGTCCTATTGCCTGGGTAATATAGATGACCGGAATATCACTCGGTCTGTCCAGTATCTTGTTGATGGCTCCCCGGCGCATATCAAGATTCGATTGGCACATAGGGCAGGCTACAATCACTGCTTCGGCTCCCCGATCAGCTGCATCCTCCAGAATGTTTCCCGAAAGTTTGACAACCAGATCTGTTCGCGAAACAGAAAAACCACCGCCACAGCACTCAGTTTTGAAGGCCCAGTCAATGGTTGTGCCACCAATAACCTGAATAAGCTCATCCATGCTCCTGGGGTCCTCTACCCTGTCGAACTGAAGGACCGAATGAGGACGAACCAGCAAACAACCATAATAACAAGCCACTTTGTGACCAAAAGGCTTGGTAATTTTGGCTTTAATGTTTTCGGCTCCGTAAACTTCCAGCATCTGCAATACATTGATAATCTTAACATTTCCCGCATAGGGAAGTTGGAGAATTTCCGAAACCCTTTTGCGTTTTGGTTCATCCTTCAACTCGTGCTGGGTCATTTTCAATCGATTGTAACAGGCCGCACAAGGAACTACCACTTCTGTCAGACCTTGTGCTTCGGCCATCGCCATGATTCTTGCAGGCAGTGAAAGCGAGAGTTCTTCATTCATGGAATGAGCAGCTGTGGCCCCACAACAATTCCAGTCACTAATTTCAGTCAGTTCAATGTCCAGTACTTTGGCAATTGCAACAACCGACTCATTGTATTCCCTGGATGAACCGGTCAGCGAACAACCCGGATAAAATCCTATCTTCATTTATTTTCAGTCTTAGCGTTTTCGATGGTCTGGGCAAATATTCTTTTCATGCTCCTTCTGTCTTTAATCTTTTCGGGTAAGAGATGCAATTTACCTTTCAGGTACATTACAGGAGCAATGGTTAAGTCCTGAGTCAACCTAAAAGTACGGGCCTTGAAAGCGGCAATCAATCCAACTTCGTAGAGACGTCCTGTATATTTGATTGAATCCAGAAAAGATCGATGGAAAGAGATAATGGGCTTGGAATCAGGATGCAGGATATTTTCCTTGATCGCCTGAGTTCGCAAGAAATCCATCATTTTGGGAATATCAATCTCCATAGGGCATCTTCCAACACAGTTCTCACAGTTGAGACAGAGCCAGATAGAGTTGGAAGCCAATATTTTGTGATAATTTTCTTTGATTCCTGTTTGAAGTAACCTCATTAGATAACTGGGAGGAAAATTCATGTCTGAAGCAAGAACGCACCCTGCGGTACACTTTCCGCATTGGTAGCAACGCATTACCTCCACACCGGTATGTGACTGTAATTCAGTTATTTTGCCTTTTTTTTCCATGCTATTTTATATGAAGTTACATTTATACATAATTTCCTATAAAGGTAAATATTCCAATTTGATGATAATCAAGAGTTACCTTTAAAATCTTTCTAAATTAAACTCCATTGTTCGATAGTTTGGAAATCCTTTTTACCGAAAAGTTTTTTATTTCTTTGCAGGAGTTTGTGGGCATTGCCTACATTTGCATAACTAGATAATGAATATAACCTAATTCGACTTTCATGGAATCAATCGGATTTATACAATGGTGCCTTGAACATTTAAACTACTGGACCATAACGCTTTTAATGGCAATAGAAAGCTCTGTTATTCCTTTACCCTCTGAACTCGTTGTTCCACCTGCAGCCTACAAGGCAGCTGCAGGTGAACTCAACATTTACCTGGTCGTATTTTTTTCAACACTGGGTGCACTGATCGGATCGGTAGTTAATTATTTACTGGCAGATTTCATCGGACGTCCAATAGTATATCGATTTGCCAACAGCAAACTTGGACACATGTTAATGCTGAATGAGGAGGGAGTCAAGAAAACAGAGGCATTCTTCGACAACAACGGTGCCATTTCAATTTTTACAGGTCGTCTGATCCCAGGGGTACGACATCTGATTTCGATACCTGCAGGACTTTCACGAATGAACTTTCCCAGATTTGTGCTATACACGACTTTGGGTGCCGGACTTTGGAACATCATTCTGGCTTCCATTGGCTATTATCTTGAATCGGTAGTACCCAAAGAAATGCTCATGACAAAAGTGAAAGAATACAGCTCGCTCCTGTCCTATGGTTTTGTAATCATTGGCTGCCTTGTCTTCGGGTACATACTTTACAAGGCATTGCAAAAGAGCCGGTAAGATTGCTTGACGACTTAGCAATAAAGTCAGTTTTGAATATTACAATGCCATCTGGGTTACGGATGGAACTATCCTTTAGATTTTGTGACAATGATTTTCCCGGAACAGACATTCCCGCCATTCCCTGTGCATAAAGTGCCGAAATCAATCGTCAATACCTTTGGTAAGACGGCTGTATTCAAAGTTATGATGGCGCAACTTTTGGGAAAGGTTGACCGACATATCGTTCCGGATTTCAGCAGTCCCGTATTTTAGTTCATGGCTTCAACAATCAGAAATTCAACATAAGCAAGTACCATTTCCTCCTGCGTATCCTGCTGACTGAAAATAATTTCGTCAACTGAGGCCTGGAAACCTGATTTTCTGAATGAATTGAACATCATCCCTATCAAAAACTATACAAGAAATATCCTAAATCGTTGAATGAATAAAAGTTTAGAAAATAAAATATACTCCAAGAAACTGACTGCCAGCAATAGTTTAATCAAAAAATTATGGTTTTTTGAGTCTGAAATGTGATTTTTATTCTCATATTTCGGGTTGCAGAATTTAACTTTGTAACGTTTATTGCATCCAATTACAAAATAGCGATTGATGACCGGAGCCGATGACGCAGCAATATTAAAAATGTTAAAGGATCCTGTTCTGAAGGACAAAGGATTCGTATTGCTGATGGACTTGTACAAGGAGCCAATTTACTGGCACATCCGAAGATTGGTGGTTTCACACGAAGATGCTGAAGATATTCTTCAGGAAACATTTATCAAAGTTTACAGGCATACAGATTCTTTCAGGGGCGACAGCAAAATCTTCACTTGGTTGTATCGGATTTCGACCAATGAATGTTCCAGACATTTCATGAAAAATAAAACTGGAATTCGAAGAAGCATTCCCACAAACGGTGAAGTTCCAGGTGAGCTTTCAGGAAACGATATGGAAAGTAGTCAGGCAATCCTAATTAAATTTCAGAAGGCGATACAGGAACTTCCAAAAAAACAAAAGATTGTCTTTAATCTGCGCTATTATGAGGAACTTAGTTATGAGGAAATAGCTCAAATCATGAGTGCCTCCGTAAATTCGCTGAAAACAAATTATCATCTGGCAAGCGAAAAAATTAAAAAATATTTGATTGATCACGTCTAATACGTCAACTTCAAACAAAATGAAAAACAATGATGAATTTCAAGAAATTGGTAAGGAGACTCCCTATCGGGCTCCGGCTGGTTTTTTTGAGAATTTTTCCGAGAAAACACTTCAGAAAGCCATCGTAAGAGAAAAGAATCACAGAACAAAAAGCAGATACTTAATTTTCATAACTGCTGCAGCTGCTGTGACATTCATGGCTTATCTGGTATTCAATTTTACTGGGATTTCAAAAACCGATCTTGCTGAACGCATGTTTGTTCAGGAGACTTCTCATCCGAAGGGAAGACAAGTTCATCCCGAAAACCAGCTGAAACCAGCTGAAACAATCATTGAGGAGACTTTGAAGGTGCCGGAAAAACACAATGGGACAAAAGTGGCAGAAAATGATCAAAAAGAGGTATTACACGATGTTTTATCAAATTTGACAGATGACGAATTGCAGCAAATCGCCGCGATGTTTAAAGCGGATCCTTTTTTCACGGAACCAATTGAATAATCATTAAAAATGGAAAAGGTGAAAAATTTAATAACAGTACTGATTTTTGCTATTGCTCTGGTCTCTGGATTTCAAGGAAAAGCTCAGAATCTCAATCGCAATCCCAATCTTAGGGAAAGGATGGCCCATGCCAGAATGAATGAAATCCAGATGAAGTTTAAACTTGATCAGGCAACATTCGATCATTTTCGCCCGATTTACCTGAAATACGAAAATGAAATATCCGGAATAGATTTTCGCAAGATGGCAAAACTCCTTAAAGTTGATCCCGACAGTATTTCTGCGGCTGATGCTGAAACTTTGATCATGAACCAATTGGAGAGTGCCAAAAAGATCATCTCCTTACGGGAGAAATATTACAAGGAATTCCGCACCATTCTTACACCCCAGCAAATCGTGAAACTTTATCAGATTGAAGCAGAATTACGAAAAGAAGTAACCGAAGAGATTAAAAACCGAAGAAAGAATTTTTGAGACTCCAAGTATAATAATACCTCCGTTTTGAGCTCCGTCCGTTAGGTCGGAGCTTTTTCATGACAATGGACGGTTAATTGAGTTGAATCAGGCAAGATAGTTGTCACCGATGGCAGAAATATCCATTTTTTTGGTACGCATATGACGTGCAAATGTATTTTTCATTACTAAATATAGGTGAAGCTTTACAATTAATTAAAAATGAGCTATAAAAAAAGGCAGCCATCGAGTGATAACTGCCTAATTTTCAGAGGAGAGAAAGTAACTACAAACAAAAAGACGCTGAAGCCGAAAGATTCAAAACAGCAGCTGGTGACGCCGCGACGAAGGTGACGGCGCAGGAATTTACAATTAAAGAACTAAGGGCGGCAATCCCTGCACTGATCCAGGAGGTGAAGGACGCGGGGATCCGCCCTGCCGCTCTCAGATCCGCAACTGAAACGGCCAGCGAAATAAACAGGCATATATCAGCAGTATTAAGGGATTCGATTAAATATTCACCTAAAAATATCAGTACCGGGCAACCGGTTGCCAGTAGTACGGTGAAAATTTTTGAATATAAAGACAAATGGTTCACGGTTAAAGGGGAAATTTCCGACAGCATACAGATGGACATATCAGGAAAAGACACTACAAAAACCTTTATTTACGTTCAGCGGCGCCACCCCTGGGCGTGGATCTTGAGCAGAAAAGAATTTAGGGCGGTAACGGTAAACAAAAATCCTTTCATCAAGACAACACCAGGACAAACTATTGTGATAAAATTGTAATCAAACAGACAAATAAAAGCACTTTATTTAATTTCATACCGTATCTTTGTTAAAATTACTGTTATGCCTAAGATTTACGAGTATTTAGGATTTGTGTTCTTTCTTTATTCCAACGATCATAAACCGCTTCATGTTCATGTTCGTTACGCAGAATTTGAATCAGTTATTGAATTTGAAATATTAGACGGAAAACTAATCAGGGTCAAATTTAAACGCTCAGCAAATAACAAACCAATACCGGCGACATACCGGAAGGATATTGAAAAATTCGCATCATCTTATTATCTTCAAATTATTGAGAAATGGACTCAGTTTTATCTACTCAAGAAAGAGCCAAAAAATGAAAAGATAACACGGAAAATTAAATAATCATGAAAACAATTCAGATTGATGCTGCTAAGTACCTCGAAGGATATAAGGTGGAAATAGTTTTCAGTGATAAAACAAAAAAAATTGTAGATTTTGGTAATTTTATTTTAAATCACCCCCATCCGGTCCACGATAAATATAAAGATTTGCAAAAATTCAAATCATTTAAAATTGAATCCGGTAATATTGTTTGGGGAGATAACTGGGATTTAATTTTCCCCATTTCTCAGATTTATAGAGGGAAAATAAAAGCCTAAATAGCAGGGAATAGATCCCGGATCCGGTCGCTATCCATTACTCCCAAATTTTTCAAATATTCATTCACCATATCAAGAGAATGGTGGCGCAGCTGCATTTGTAGATCTTTAATGTTCAGTCCTGCCCTCCATGCCTTAACGACTCCGGTGTGTTTCCATGAATAAAAACCATATCTCCCTTTTATCTTTAATGTTTCCAACATTTTTTTATGAACTTTCGAAAGTTTATCTCTCGAAGGCGGAACCGGACCAGGGCCACCAAAAATAAAAAGCTCCGGGTCAAAATGGATCAGCGAGTTAATTTCATTATATAAAGGGGTCGGAATTGACACCTTTTGAGTTTTTCTATTTTTACTGACAGAACCCTGAATTTCAATATATCCTGCTGAAAGGTTTACATTTTCAACTTTTAATTGTCGCAATTCGTTGGGCCGTATAAAGCAATAATATTGCAAGACGCATGCCATCCACAAAAGTGGTTCCTCTTTTTTACAATATTCTTTGATTGTTTTTATTTGGATGTCGCTGAAATACATCAGAGATCTGCTGGAGGTTTTTATCACCGGCATTTTTCGGAACGGATTTTTGAATCCCTCTGGCTCAATCCTATCAATGTACTTATTGTAAAGTGTTTTTAAGTTGTTACGATAAGATTTTACTGTTTTTGCACTCAGTTTCTGATCAAAAAGATAATCCACAAATGCAAGAGCATCCTCACGCGTTGCCTGCTTGTCACTTCGTCCGCGGATGAATTTTAGAAATTTTTCTGCCATACCTGAATAGGTGGCAATCGTTTTTTTATCGCAATAATTATCCATTGCTCGAACCGCATCCAGGAGAACGCTATCAGCCTGATCCTTTACAATAGGCTTATATCCATACGTTACCGGCTTTTCCCGTTTTATCTGCTCGCTTATTTGATCGGCCTTTTTTAATCTGCCTTCAATGGTTTGTATTCTATTAATTCCGTCATAAACTTTTACCCTTTTGGCTACGTGACCATTAACAAGGAGCTCATAATAGAATACAAACCATTTTTTCGTCAGATCCAAATTACCTGTATAAACACCAGGAACAAAAAATTTAGTACTCTCTTTCATCGTTATTTTTTATTCATCTATAAAATGCAGACAAAAGAACGAACTAACAATCAACACATTACGCTACCGCGGAGAGAAAGGGATTCGAACCCCCGGTTCCCTTTAGAGGAACACACGCTTTCCAGGCGTGCCAATTAAACCACTCTTGCATCTCTCCCTAATTTCTGCTTTGAAAGGAATGACAAAAGTACAAGATTTTTTGAATCAAAAAAATCCCGAGGCCGACCAAATTCAAATAAACAGGAGAAAACTCAAAGCATCTCTTAAAATCTACCGAATTTAGATGAAGCAGAAATCACTGTGCTGAAAAAATAGACAACCAGAATATTTCTCACTTAATCAACTTAAATATTTCAACGTGATTATGAGCAGCTTAATATTCGGAATACAATCCGAAACTAAAATGCCTGCTTAGCTCCTTAACTCATCGAATTTCGATTGTATTTGAATCTGTTTTAAATGGTTCAATATCAGAAAAGATATATTTTCGAAAAGATGCGCACTCTTGGATGATTGGCTGGTGAGGTCCTAACTTTATATCGAAATCACCATAAGAGGTGTTACTTAAACTCCAAATTAACCGACGAAAAACCTTTTTAGAGAATGGTTGAAAAAATATGGAATTCTACTTATTTTTCAATTAAAGGCTTGCATTAAAAAGAAATATTTTGTATATTTAATCGAATGTCACTTTCATTCGCAAAAGCCTATATTACCAACTTAAACTTTCTGATTATGAAGAATCGATTTTTGTTTTCAGTCATAATAATTGTAATTATGACTGTTTATTCTGGGAAAGCCCAAATTCGAATTGGTCCGGGAATCGGATTTATAACTGAAACAAGAACTTTATTGCTTTCTGCTCATGCAAACTACGACCTACCAGGCAACCTGGGAGTGATGGCCAGTTATGACTACATCTTTGCTCAAACATCATCACATAAGTGGTGGGGACTCGATTTAGACGGCACCTATACGTTTGTCAGGCCGGATAAAAAAGGGAAATTATACGCTCTTGCCGGATTTAATTTACTCCATCAAAGTTTCTCTGGAAATAATAATAGTTATGCAGGTTTAAATTTAGGAGTTGGCTGGAGATTTAAATTAGGAGACAAGTTGGAATGGGTTCCCGAAGCGAAAATAACACTTGGTAAATTAAGTTACCTCAGATTAGGAATAAATATTATGTACAATTTATAACCTACACATTATAAATACAAAAGTGCGCAATCTCTAATGGATGCGCACTTTTTTTGGTGTTTTTTTAGTTTCTGTCAAGGCTATATTTTGGAATGAAATTATTCGTTTAATTATCGATGTGATTCTAATTTTTCATTTTTGAACTTTCTTTCTTCAATAGTTGCCGGTTAACATTTTGGATTCTGTCCGATCTTTGAAAACCAAATTTACCCAATGAACCATTTTTTAACAATCACTGCAATCTAACTTCAAAAAATGATCCAAATCAGTTGAAAATAGTTGAGCCAGAGCAGTACAGATATAATATATATCAAATACCATTCTAAATTATCAAATTAAATATTTCAATTATCAAAATGTCACAATTGCAATCTAAATTATACCATACTCGAAAGATACAGCTTCACTCCATAATTTAATAAATAAGCATTATCGATTATCAAACTAATATTATCATTTATCCAATTATCCTTATAAACAATTAATTAAATTTCACCAGATTCAATACTTCTTTTATAGAAATCCCTTTCAATTGATGCGGCAGCCATAGAAAATGCCATTTTTTTTTATGACATTTACTGAAACATTGAAATTCCGTACTCATGAAAAAAATTGTTCACATTGGTGTTCTGATGCTATTATCTGTGTATTTGCTTTCATGCAAATTACATCCCTATCAAACCCTTTCCAAGACTGATAATCAGGGATACAAATATGAGGAGGTTACCAATGATCCAACCAAAACAAGGATCTATACCTTGAACAATGGTTTGAAGGTTTACCTTTCAGTTAACAAAGACGAACCAAGAGCCATGAGTTTAATTGCTACCCACGCAGGTTCCGTCAACGATCCGCCAGAAACAACGGGATTGGCTCATTACCTCGAACACTTGATGTTCAAGGGCACCGGCAAATTCGGAACCAGCAACTGGGATGCCGAAAAACCTCTGATCGATAGCATTTCAAATCTCTTTGAACAACACAAGGCGACCATTGATCCGGCCAGGAAGAAGGAATTGTACAAAGAGATAGACAGAATTTCGCAAAAAGCTTCCGGTTATGCCATTCCCAACGAATATGACAAGCTATCCTCGTTGATCGGGGCAAAAGGCACAAACGCGTTTACCAGCTACGAACTGACCGCCTTTGTGAATGATATTCCGGTAAATGAACTAGGGAAATGGCTGAAAATGGAATATGAACGCTTTCAGGATCCTGTTTTACGTCTGTTCCATACAGAATTAGAGACGGTTTACGAAGAATTCAACATGTACCAGGACAAGGACCAAATGAGGGCAAACAACAAGCTCATGAGCGGTCTTTTTCCGAATAATCCAATAGGCCGAGATGTGATTGGATATCCCGAACATCTGAAAAACCCATCGATGGTAAATATTTTGAATTTCTACCATACCTGGTATGTTCCGAAAAACATGGTGATTGTTTTAAGTGGTGATATCGAATTTGAAAAAACCATCAAAATGATCGATAATACTTTCGGTCGTTTCCCTTCAAAAGAATTACCTAAGATTTCGGAGATCAAGGAGCAACCCATCATACAGCCTGTTGTCAGGGAAGTAACCGGCCCTGAAGCCGAACAAGTTGCTTTTGCCTATCGGTTTAACGGTTACAAATCAGAAGATCGCAAATTCGTCAACATGATTGACTATATCCTAACCAATTCTACTGCCGGATTAATCGATCTTGATCTCAACCAGAAACAAAAAGTACTTCATGCCGATTGCGGCAGTTATTTTCTAAAGGATTACGGATTTCAGGAATTCACAGGGACACCCCGGAAAGGACAAACTTTGGAAGAAGTAAAAGATCTTCTTATGGCTGAAATTGAAAAGATTAAAAAAGGTGAATTTGATGATTGGCTGCTCCAGGCTACTGTAAACAATCTAAAACTTGAGAGAATCAGGCGTAATGAAAGCAATGAAAGGGCATACGGACTTCTTGAAGATTTCATCAATGGGGTTTCGATTGAAGATGAACTGAACTATTATGAAAATTTATCTTCGGTTACAAAGGAACAGATTTCGGCTTTTGCAAAGGAAAAGTACAAAGAAAATTATGTCATCGTTTTTAAGCGCAACGGAATAGCCAAAGACCTGGTGAAAGTAGAAAAACCAACAATTACGCCGCTTCAGATCAACAGAAATGTTCAGTCTTCTTACATGACTGATTTCGCCAAAGAACCTGTAACTGCCATAGAACCGGTTTTTGTTGACTATTCTCAGGCAATTAAAGAAACCCAAATCGGAAATCAGGTGGCCTTCGATTATATCCGGAATACAACCAATGAACTGTTCGATTTAAATTACCTCACTGAGATCGGAAGCAACCATAATCCTAAACTTGCTCTGGCCATCAAGTACCTGCCCTATCTGGGAACGGATCAGTTGAATGCGGAAAACTTCAAAAAGGAACTTTACAAATTCGGACTCATTCTAAATGTTACTGCAGGGAGTGATCAGTCTGTAATTAATCTGAATGGACTGAACCAAAATGCAGAAAAGGGAATTTCACTTCTGGAAGACCTATTGGCTCATGCGAAACCTGATCAGGAAGCATATGATAAAATGGTTGAAGGGATTGTGAAGGAAAGGATGGATCAGAAGCAGGATCAAAGAGCAATACAGACTGCACTTCGAAATTTTGGCAAATACGGCAAAAATTCGCCATTCACCAACATCATCCCTTCTGACTCGCTTCATTTAATTAAACCGGAAGAGTTGACAGCGCTAATTAAACAATTTTGCAACTATCCGCATCGAATCCTATACTATGGACCCGGAGACCAAAATGAGCTGCTTACATTGATCAAAGCAAAGCATGCACTGCCAGCCCAAATATTAACTCCACCTCAGGAGAAAATCTTTGCTGAGCAAAAAACGGATCAGAATAGTGTGTATCTCGTCAATTACGACAAATCTCAAACTGACGTGTTCATGATGTCGAAAGGGGCTGCTTTTGACATCAATACACTGATCGGATCAAGGGTCTTCAATGAATATTATGGTGGTTCAATGGGATCAGTAGTATTTCAGGAGATTCGGGAGGCAAGGGCACTGGCATACTCTGCTTTTGCCTTGTATTGGGCGCCTTCCCGCAAATCAGATTCCTTTTATTTATTAGGGGCTGTATTTACCCAGTCTGACAAGACTTTAGATGCGATTAATGCTATGAACGGAATAATGAACAACATGATTGTTGACGAAAAATCTTTTGCAATTGCCAGGGAGAGCGTATTAAAAAGTATTCAATCTGAAAGAATTATCAAAAGTGATATTTTCATGACTTGGTTAAAAAACAAGAAACTTGGAATCGATTATGATGTCCGCAAGGAATATTATCTCAAAGCGCAACAATCCGACCTAAAACAGGTACAGGAATTCTTCGAAAAGCATTTCAAAGGGAAGAGCTACAACTATCTCCTGGTAGGAGACAAAGATAAGCTGGATATCAGCGCATTAAAAAAAATCGGTCAATTTGAGCAGTTGTCACTCAATGACCTATTCAATTTTTGATAATTTGCCATACATTTCTTCAAAAACAAAGGGCTGTTCATTGATCGAACAGCCCTTTGTTTTTGAAGAAAAAACGTAGTTATACAAATTTCATTTTCAACTCTTCCAGATAACCTGCAATTTTCTGCCGGTCATCTCCTACCAGTTTCATGAGGGGTAGTGCCATTTCATCACTGCAGATTCCCATAATTGAAAGAGCTGTTTTGAATGAAATGGTAATTCTGGCTGCACTTGGCGATACAATATACATGGTATTACACAACCAAATAATTAAATCTTTAAGTCTGGCAATCTCGTCCAGATCTCTTTTGACAGCAGCATCATACAAATCCACAAATAATTTCGGGAAAACATTGGCACCACCAGCAACTGACCCGTGAGCACCTCCCATCACAGCATCAGAGGTATAAAGTTCGGTTCCGGCAAATACAGCGAAATTCTGATCATCCTTGAAGGCGTCAATCAACAAGTATAAATTGGCCATGTCTCCTGAACTATCTTTTATCCCAATACAGCCAAGTTCCTTTGCACGGCGTATGGTAGGAATTGTAAGATTAACTTTTGTATGCATCGGCATATTGTAAAGGACAAAAGGCAGTGGTGTAGATGCGGCCAGTTTCTCCACATAATTGATCATCTCTGATTCATTTGCTGGAAAATAGAACGGAGGAGCCACAACAACACTATCAACTCCCACAGATTTAGAATATTCGGCCATTTCCATTGCTCCTGAGAAAGCAGAATCAGTTATGCCAACCAGAACGGGAACCCTGCCTTTGATAATTTCACACGACAATTTAAGGAACTCCTTCTTAATCCGGTAACTCAAACTTGGCCCTTCTCCATTCGTGCCGAGTAAAAATAATCCGTGAACTCCCCCACCAATGATATGCTCAATCAGGCTCTCGACTCCTTTCCTGTCGAGTTCATCATTGCATTTCAATGGGGTAATCATGGGAGGGATAATCCCTTTTAATGGGTACTGCATTTTCGTAATAGTTGATGAAATACAAAAGTATAGTATGTTTCAGCATATTTTAAATATTATTTTATCCATTTCATATTGTTTTTTAACCCACATATTGAATATTGTTAGCTATATTTGTGTCTCTGGTTAATTTCTATTTCATGGAATTTGTTTTTGCAAAAATAAATGTTCCGCATGAACACTCATTTATCACGCGGAAATTGGGTTTGGCTGAAAATAATCCAAAGATACATTCTCACAAAAATTATGAATTGAACCTGATCATTTCAGGTTCTGGCAGGCGCATTGTTGGAAATAATATTTCAGGATTTGAAACCGGTGACCTCGTATTACTTGGACCGGACCTCCCTCATTGCTGGGAAGTACTTGACAGGCAAAATGACTCTCCTCCATCCTGTATTGTCATTCACTTTGATGAAAATATCGTTGGTTCAGATTTTTTCAATTTACCTGAACTTGAAAGTGTAAAAGAATTACTTAATCGAGGGAACAGCGGACTATTCTTCAAAGGAGAAAAAATATCCTACGTCAGGGAGTGTATGGAAAGATTGGTCAGTTTAAAGGGCCTTGAGAGTTACATTGAGTTGTTACATGTTTTCGAGGGACTTATTCAGATTGATGAAAAAGAGAGTTTATCATTGACTCCTGAATATCCGACAAGCTATTTCAAAGATTTGGACCAGATAAAGGATGTGTATGAATACGTTTTTCACAACATCCAGGAAGGTATCAGTCTAAAAGCAGCTTCTGATCTATTAAACATGGCCCCAGGTTCATTTTGCCGTTATTTCAAGAAGCGGACCGGAAAGACATTTATCCAGTATGTTAAGGAGATTAGGATAAGTATTGCGGCCAAAAAATTGGCTGAATCAGATAAGCCTATTGCGCAGATCTGCTATGAAAGTGGTTATAACAATTTAGCCAATTTCAATCTATACTTCAAAAATATCATGGATATGACTCCTTCGGAGTACCGGAAGAACTTCAGGTAAAAGGCAAAAGGCAAAAGTGAAGGACTCAAAAGATTTGTTCATCAGGCACGTCTAAAAAAGAGCTGAGAGTTGAGAGAAAAGCAATGACCAGTCCCTAAGTCTTTTCTTCATCG
>JBAXUL010000080.1:0-18400 GCA_037129695.1 Prolixibacteraceae bacterium | reverse complement strand
ACCTTGGTGAACAGAGCCGTTCCTGGTGTTAAACCTTTAAAAAAATAAGAGATGAGCTTTTTTTATCGAATTGGTATACTGGTTGCGATGCTTTTATCTTTCCTGTCCGGTTTCGGCCAAAGCAAAGCACAAAGAATTTTTGACCGCTACCCCAAGGAGGCAGGCACTACTTACTTCGCTTTCTCAAAATCGATGATCGATGCCCTGAGCATGAACCTCGATGAAGATGGAAAAAAAATCACAGGTGATTTCCAGGAATGCAGGGTATTGATTTACAATGCAGAAAAAGGAAATATCAAGAATTTCTCTGAGACAATTTCCAGAGAGTTGAGCGCACTTCATTACGAACAGGTTCACCCAAAAGGAGATCAATCCAAGGACGATGCTGAATTCTGGATTGAAGGCAAAGGCGACAGGGTATCTGAATGCCACATCATCCTCGGGAATAAGGGTGACAACCAAAACTCATCCATACTCATCTCATTCTATGGTAACTTTAAAGTAGAAGATTTGAATAAACTGGAGAAGATAGGACAAAAACAGAGCGAATAGGAAATTGTTATAGTGGTTATAACGACCGAAGGGTTTGATACCGCACAAGCGGAATCAAACCCTTCGAATTTTATATCAATTCAGATATTAAAGACCTCTAGGTGACGGGGTATTCTCCTGTCACATCGGTTAGCACTTCACATCCGGTTTCGGTGACAAGAAGTGTATGTTCGAATTGCGCGGATAACCTGTCATCCACTGTACGCGCGGTCCAGCCGTCTGTCTGATCCACCTTAACACGCGGTTTCCCTTCATTGATCATCGGTTCAATGGTGAAAATCATGCCGGGTTGCATCTTCGGACCACTGTTTTTCCGGGCCGCATGATCAACCTGGGGATCTTCATGAAAATCGACTCCGACTCCATGACCGCAAAATTCATAGACCACGCTGAATCCCTGGGAAGTAGCATACCTGTTGATGAAGTAACCTATGTTTCCAAAATAATTGCCCGGGAAAACCTGCTGAATTCCCAGATTTAGACATTGTTTGGTGGCCTCAATCAATTTATCTGCTTCACCGGTTACCTCCCCTACCACAAACATGGTGCTGGTATCACCGTAATATCCATTCAGGATCGTCGTAACATCCACATTGAGGATATCACCATTTTTTAATATCGTAGAAGGGGACGGAATACCGTGACAAACCACCTCATTCAGAGAAATGCAGCAAGATTTCGGGAAACCATTGTAATCAAGGGTAGCCGGTATGGCACCTCTTTCGACCATGTACTGATGAATCAAACTATCAAGGTATTCGGTAGAAACTCCTTCCTTCACAAAGGGTGCAATATACAATAGCGTCTCTCCAGCAAGTTTGGAGCTTTTCCTGATTCCTTCTATCTGCTCGGCGGTTTTGATTAAGATGTTCATAGGACAATTTTTTGTAAAGTTAGAGCTATTCTTTAAAATGGCAAGAGGTTTCAAAAAAGTACTTGGCACCCATTCTACTGATGTTTTTTAATTGATATCATATTCATTCCGAGGGGTCAGGATCAAATTTTCAGGTTTTTCAACAGACCATCCTATTCAGCGAAGTACCTCATGTGAGGATTCTCCAACACCCGGCCCTTGTTTACTTCAACCACTGAAGAACAGACCGGATCTTTTCCTCCATCGGTAAATACCCATCCAGCCAGTGAATCTCAAAACCTTCCCGTTCCATTTTCCTGAACCAGGTCATCTGTCTTTTGGCAAATTGATGGATGGCGATATTCAGCTTTTCGAACATCTCTTCCCTGGAAAGTTCTCCGGTAATGTACAGGGTGAGAAATTTGTACTCCAATCCGTAATAAGTCAGACTTTCAGGGGTCAATCCACTGTTCAGCAAGCCTCGCACCTCCTCAACCATCCCCTCATCCAACCGTTGCTTCAATCGTTTTGTTATCCTCTCCCTGCGTGTATCCCTGTCAAAACTGACACCAACGATCAATGAGTTAATTTTAGGAAATTCGAAATCAAGGTCGGGATGCAAAAGCAGGTATTCTTCGATTTCGATGGCTCGGATTGCTCTGTTCCTCGTTTCAGTATCGCTGCTGTTGTGAACTTTTTTGTAGCCTCTGAGAATTTCAGAAAGTTCTTCGAGCGACAGTTCGCTCAACACATCACGTCTTTCCTGGTCGGAAGGCACCTGGGTCAGTTTGTAACCCTTCAGCACAGCCTCCAGATACAAACCGCTTCCTCCGCAAAACACTGGGAAACCATTCCTTTGTCTGATATCTGTGTAAGCATCCCTAAACCGGCGTTGAAATTCAAAAACATTGAATTGCGTTCCGGCATCTGCCAAATCAATCAGATGATAGGGTATTTGCTTGCCATTGACAATATAATCAGCAAGATCCTTCCCTGTACCAAGATCCATTCCGCGGTATATTTGCCTGGAATCGGCAGATAGAATTTCACCATGAATCCGTGAAGCAACGGCAGCAGCCAATTGCGTCTTTCCGGTAGCCGTTGGACCAAGAATCGTAAGCATATCGTATTTCATAGAAGAGTTCTTTTAGATAGAAGGGGTAAAAGGTTCACGGGGATGATGGTATTTCAAAGATTTCAAACATTTCAAGCTGAAAACCCCGCCCCTTTTACTATTTTTGTACCCATGAAGACAGCGTTTCAGAGCAACATCAACATCCGGAACAAAAGAGCCAGTTTCGACTACGAATTTATTGAAAAATTCGTAGCAGGCATTGTACTTTTGGGAACCGAAATCAAATCTATCCGTTTGGGAAAAGTGAGCATGAATGATGCTTACTGCCATTTTGTGAGCGGTGAGATGCTGATCAAAAATCTTTCCATCTCTGCTTACGATTTTGGAACCTGCAACAACCACGAGGTACTGAGGGAACGTAAACTTTTGCTGAACAGGAAGGAACTTCGCAAAATGGAGCGTAAAGTCAAGGAGAACGGACTAACCATCATCCCCATCCGACTGTTTCTCAACGACAAGGGATTGGTTAAAGTTGAAATTTCACTGGCAAAAGGCAAACACACCTACGATAAACGAGCGACCCTCAAGGACAAGGATGCCCGGCGCGAAATGGACCGGCACGAAAAATACTAGAGATATTGATCGAAAGACTCAAACTGGATCAACTGTACCCCTAATTTTTTCCAGCGGCTGAAAGGAAGCGGTATACCAGGTAGTTCCTTGATCGCATCCTCGAAAACAAACACCTTGTATCCCAACTCAACCAGACCGCATACCGCCTTATCCACGCAAACATTGGTAGAGACTCCATACACAAAAACCTTACGTGGAGCTATCAGATCCAGAATTTTGGTCGTATAGGGATTCCCTTCAAATACATCAAAAGCATCCTTTCGTATCACAATGTTTCTGAACTGATTGGCATTGGCCAACTGAGGAAGAATGGCCAATTGAGTCATCCAGTCAACGATGGCGGGCAGAGCCGGTTTTGTTTCTTCAATAAACTCTGCTCCACTTGTACCCGCCATGCAGTGCTCGGGGAAAGTCGAAATAAAATCAGGATGTGAGGATAGTTCATTTGAATTAATCAAATGAAAATCGCATGTATTGATGACCCTGATCTGGTTTTCACCGGCAAAAAGTGTAATCCTTTTTAATACCGGCTTCAGTTTCTCTGCATCTTGTACATACAACTTTCCCGACGGATCGATAAAATCAAATTGTGTATCCACATTCCAAAAAAGAATACCCTCGTTCATTTGTGTCATTTGTTTTATAGATCTATTGAATTCAAGTGATTCGGAATAATTCTGATAACTATTTGGTCCCTTTGAAGGCCGCAAGCCCACGATCAAGAAAATCGATGAAATGATCCGGGTTCAAATCCCGTGCGGTAGGTTGAACGAGCAACTTCTGGTTATGATCAAGAATCACATAATAGGGCTGGGCATTGACCCCAAATCTGGCTATTTGAAAATCGGCAAATTTCTTGCCAATAGTTTTCTTGACTTTTTGATCGTAGGAAGATGTGATCCAGTCACTTTCAGGCATGGTGGTCTTATCGTCCACATACAAGGCAATGATCACAAAATCCCTGTTCAACCGTTCCAAAACACGGGGATCAGACCACACATTCGCTTCCATCTCGCGACAATTGACACATCCATGTCCTGTAAAATCGATGAAAACAGGTTTATTCTGCGCTTTGGCACAGGCAAGCCCCTGCTCAAAATCAAAATATCCTTCCAACCCGTGTGGCAATTCTAAAAACTCGCTGTATTTGGGTTTTTCACAAAGTGTTTTTCCCGGCAGGGACTTATTATCTGTAAAATTTGCAGTCGAGCCAACCAGTTTAACCTCGTCTCTGATGATCTTGTGCAAGTCAAAATCGTGGGTAGTCATGGGTGGCATATAGCCTGATATCGCTTTCAACGGAGCCCCGAACATACCGGGAATCAGGTAAACAACAAAAGTAAAGGTAAGAATGGCCAACATGAGCCTTCCAACCGAAACATGCTTGACTTCACTGTCGTGTGCAAACTTGAGTTTCCCCAATAGGTAGACTCCCAACAAGGTAAAGATGACAATCCAGAAGGCAATGTAAACTTCCCTGTCCAGAATTCGCCAATGATAAGTCTGGTCGGCAATACTTAAGAACTTCAATCCAAGTGCCAATTCGATAAATCCAAGGACAACCTTTACCGAATTTAACCACCCACCCGATTTTGGCAGATTGTTCAGCCATTGCGGAAAGAGGGCAAAAAGGGTAAAAGGGAGGGCAAAAGCAAGTGAAAAACCGAACATGCCAACGATAGGCTTCAGGATCATACCACCTGCTGATTCGACCAGAATAGCGCCGACAATGGGGCCTGTACAACTGAAAGAGACCAGCACAAGGGTCAGCGCCATGAAAAATGCTCCTCCTACCCCGCCTTTGCTGACTTTGTCGTCGCTTTTATTCACCCAGCTTGACGGAAGTATAATTTCGAATGCACCGAAAAATGAGAAGGCAAAAACAACGAATATGACAAAAAACAGGATGTTCGGAAGCCAGTGCGTGCTTAGCCAGTTGGCGAAATCAGCACCGAGCGTGACGGCGACCACCGTTCCTATCAATGTGTAAATAAGGATAATCGACGCTCCGTAAACCATGGCCTGAAACTTGGCTTCCCATTTGGTTTTGTTGCTGTTCATGAAAAATGATACAGTCATTGGAATCATCGGAAAGACGCAGGGGGTTAAAATTGCAGCCAATCCTGCGATAAAGCTGAAAAAGAGGAACCAGGCCAGAGAATGATGTTCAGTGCCGGTGGATGCAGGAACTGAAGCCACAGGCTGACCGGAAGAAACAGGCGCAGGAGCAGCTGACTCATTCACCGAAAATGAAAAGTCAATCTCGTCCATTGTGCACGTTTCATCGTTGCAACTCTGGTATTCAATGGATCCTTTGATGGCAAAAGGATGATCGCCAAGAATCTGAATTCGTCGCGTAAAATGAGCCTCCATCGCATAGTAGGACAGCTCAAGGCTGAATATCTTATCAAAAGTCCTGGTTGGCTTTGTCTTGCATACCAGTTCACCGGCAAACCGGTAGTTGGTACTGTCGGGAGTGAATTTGACAGAAGTGCTGACAGGTCCGCCCTCTGGCAGATCGGTACCATAAAGATGCCATCCCGGATTAATGACCGCGTTGAAACTAACCTCAATTTCCTTGTCTGAAATTTTCGACTGACTGAAAGTCCATTTAACAGGTGATACCACCTGCGCATGAAGATTTAGGCTGGTAAGGCTCAACCAAAGTAACGACAGGATTGCTGTTTTGACAAAAAATATTCTCATCCAATTCAATTTAAGTTTCCCTTTTCTGCAGGGGTTCAGATTTTTCTGACAATCACGAAGCTGGCCTACCGGGATAATTTCTTGTCAGCCAAAGTGAGGATCTTCGGATTCAAATTTATAAAAAAACCCGCTCATTTGGCGAGCGGGTTTTTTAAACTTTTGTCAGATGATTATTTCATCCTGATGTTCGTCGTAAAATCTGGATCCAAGAAAACTCATGGAATTCATCTCGACGATCTTTATCTTTTTGCCGTATTTCCTCCGCCATTTGGCTACTTTTGAAAAAATAAAACCTCTTGTCAGAAAGGCTCCCACAAACGGGTGAAGCTCAATCGTAAGGCTTTTTTTCTGAAGTTCTTCAAAAATATACCGGACCCTTTGTTCGATTTCTTCAATGAAAAGCAAAGTAGGTGTCACCTTACCTGTTCCTTTGCAAACGGGGCAATTTTCCTCCGTCTCGATGGCCATCTCCTGTCTCACACGTTGCCGTGTAATTTGCATCAAACAAAATTTACTCAATGGGAGTATATTGTGTTTGGTTCTGTCGGAAGCCATAACTTCCTTCATTTTCTCGAAAACTTTCTGGCGGTTTTCGTTACCGTGCATATCGATGAAATCAATAACAATGATTCCACCCATATCCCGAAGCCTTAATTGACGTGCAATTTCTTCGGCGGCGGCCAGATTGACCTCCATGGCGTTTGATTCCTGATCTCCGGTTTTTGATCGGTTTCCGCTGTTGACGTCAATGACGTGAAAAGCTTCTGTGTGCTCGATGATCAGGTATGCCCCGCTTTTAAAGGAGACTGTTTTACCAAAAGATGCTTTGATTTGTTTATCAATTCCGAAGTACTCAAAGATTGGCATTTTACCATTGTAATACCTGACAATCTTCTTCTTTTCAGAATCGATGGTACCCACATACTCTTTTGCGTCAGCAGCGGCATCTTCATCATTGATGTAGATGTTTGAAAAATCGGTATTGTAAACATCCCTTATCAAAGAGATGGTACGATCCGTTTCCCCCAAAACCAGCGATGGAACGACTTGCTTTTCTAATTTTCCGAGTGCATTTTCATATTTTGCAATCAGTCGTCTCAACTCCTGGTCCAATTCTGCTACCATTTTCCCTTCAGCCGCAGTCCGAACAATGACCCCGTAGTTCTTGGGGCAGATGCTCTGGATTAATTTTTTCAGACGGGTTTTTTCTTCCGTCGTTTCAATCTTCTGAGATACAGATATTTTGTCACTGAAAGGCACCAATACCATATTTCTTCCTGCCACCGAGAGCTCTGATGTCAATCGTGGACCTTTGGTTGAAATGGGTTCTTTGGCAATCTGTACCAGAATGGTTTGACCGGCTTTCAAGACCTCTGAAATTTTCCCGTCCTTGTTGATATCAGGTTCCGGATTAATTTTCGGAAACGGCGACATCTTGATCTTCCTGGCGGCAGCTAATTTGAGGAACTTGTTAAGAGTCTGGAACTGTGGTCCCAAATCCAAATAATGTAAGAACGCATCTTTCTCGTAGCCCACATCAACAAAAGCAGCATTTAAACCCGGCATGATCTTTTTTACCTTTCCAAGGTAAATGTCACCTACCGCAAATTTAACATCGTTGCTCTCCCTGTTGAGTTCTACCAGCCTTTTGTTTTCGAGTAAAGCAATTTCGACATGAGAGGACGATACATCAATAACCAACTCATTGCTCATGTTCTTTACTCTATTTATGATAATTAAAACTATTAAATACAACAAACCTAAAGCGCAAATGCACTTTAGGTTATGTATTTTTTACGCAGGCGTTACAAAAAGACTATTTTTTCTTTTTGTGACGATTCTTTCTTAAACGCTTTTTGCGTTTGTGCGTGGCCATTTTATGTCTTTTTCTCTTCTTTCCGCTTGGCATATCAATATTTTTTAAAAATTTTAAATTACTTCACGTTGGTTTTAACGCGACCTACGAATGTTTTAGCAGGTTTGAAAGAAGGAATATTGTGTTCCGGGATGATGATAGTTGTATTACGAGAGATGTTACGGGCTGTTTTTTCTGCGCGTTTTTTAACGATAAAACTTCCGAAACCACGGAGATAAACATTATTACCGTCAGCCAGTGAACCTGAAACGGTGTCCATAAATGCTTCAACTGCCTTCTGAACAGTAAGTTTCTCAATACCTGTGCTCTTAGAAATCTCGTTTACGATATCTGCTTTAGTCATTGTTCTAATTTTAAATGATTTAACTATATATTTTATATAACTCTAATTTCGTACTGCTTAATCATTAATTTTGGTGCACAAATATATAGCTTTTGAATTAACTAATATCATATTAGCCAATAATTTTTGTGGTTAATATGATTTTTTTACAAAATTGGATCATATTGGACGAATATCGTAAAGCATTGACAGTTTGGTACAACCACTCGAAACGGGAACTTCCCTGGCGGGAGAGCCATGATCCATATAAAATTTGGGTATCTGAAGTCATTTTACAGCAAACCCGCGTCAACCAGGGAATGGATTATTATCATAATTTTTTGAAATCATTCCCCAATGTAGCTGAACTTGCTGAGGCGAATGAAGAGGAAGTATTGAAAGTATGGCAGGGTCTAGGGTATTATTCCCGAGCCAGAAACATGCATCATGCCGCAAAAACCATCCTGTCCCTGCATGGCGGAAAATTTCCTGAGGATTATGCTTCCATCAGGAATTTAAAAGGGATCGGCGATTACACTGCTGCCGCGATTGCCTCCATTTCCTTCAATTTGCCTTATGCGGTAGTGGATGGAAATGTGTTCAGGGTACTGTCCAGGCTTTTCGGCATCTTTACATCTATTGATACTTTCGCCGGCAAGAAGGAATTTTATTCTCTCGCACAAATGATGCTCGACACCGCTCAGCCCGGTCAATTCAACCAGGCCCTGATGGAACTGGGTGCCATTCAGTGCATTCCCGATCGTCCTGATTGTGAAAACTGTCCGCTGTCGACAAAATGTTATGCGTATGCCCATCAATCTGTTTCAGTCTTTCCGGTCAGATCCAAGCAGGTGAAACAAAAAGCGCGCTACCTGAACTACTTGTACCTTACCAACAAGGAATACCTTTTCCTCGAAAAGAGAGGAGACCAGGATATCTGGCGAAACATGTACCAGTTCCCGCTTATTGAGACGACAGAACCTGTATCTGCCGAAGCAGTCATCGGAAGTGAAGCCTGGGAAACAATTCTGACCGGACAATCCTACACCATTGAGTCAGTTTCCAACGAAAAAATTCATTTGCTGACCCATCAACGATTGCACATCCGATTTTTCAGCGTCCAACTTCAGACTGAAAAGCAACCTGAAAATCTTATTGCTACCGCGAATAGTGAAATATCAGGATATCCTGTACCCAAACCCATTGAGAATTTTTTAATTCTTATGGGTCACTGAAAAGGATTCCGGTCATTCCGTCCTGAATAATTTTTATCTTTGATCAGTTTTGAAATGTCACCTTTTTACCGTAACTTACAATATAACATATAATAATTTGAACTATGTCTGTTAACAAAGTCATTTTAATCGGAAATGTCGGAAAAGACCCTGAAATCCGGCATTTAGACAGCAACGTTTCCGTTGCTTCCTTTTCCTTGGCTACATCCGAGGTGTACAACAACAAGGCAGGTGAAAAAGTCACTCAGACCGAATGGCACAACATCGTTTGCTGGCGCAATCTGGCCAACCTTGCGGAGAAATTTATCCGGAAAGGCAGTCAGGTTTACATCGAAGGTCGTATTCGTTCAAGAACTTACGACACCAACGATGGTGTAAAGAAAACTGCTTACGAAATCTATGCAGATGAAGTCAGGCTACTTGACAAAAAAGCGAGTACCAACCACGTTTCTGAGCAGGCTTCTGCCGAAGTCAGGAAAGCAGTCGGCGAACCTCAGTCACCTGCAGGTTACACAGATCAGGCAGGTACTCCGGATGACCTTCCATTTTAAACACCCAATTGTCTGATTTGGAAACTAACTTCGTAGCATCAGTTGGAGCCTTGTTTGGGCAGATTGAATTTTTACCATTTTCAATCAATACCCTTTCAGGGCTTCTGGCTTTGGTCATTTTCCTGGGCCTCTCTGCCATGATCTCAGGCTCAGAAGTGGCTCTTTTTTCGCTTGAACCCAAGGATATCGAATCACTTAAATCCAATAAAAAACGTTCATCCCAACTCATCTTAAAACTCCTCTCCGACCCCGAGCAGCTGCTTGCCTCCCTTTTGGTCGGCAACAACTTTGTCAATATTGCCATCGTCCTGCTCGCATCCCATATTTCGGATTCGCTGATTAGTTTCGGAGATGCAAAAATGTTTGAATTTATTTTTCAGATTGTCTTCATCACCTTTTTGCTACTGCTTTTCGGAGAAATCATACCCAAAGTTTATGCGGCACACTTTCCGAAAACTTTTGCACTGAAACTTGCCGGCTTTGTCCATGTGCTTGGTCAAATAACGAAACCTGTCAACTTCATACTGATACATTCAACCTCCTTCGTTAACAAAAGAATGGGCAGACACCGCCATATCCTTTCCATCGACGAAATATCGAAGGCTTTGAAACTGGCCAACCATGAAGATCTTACAGATGACAAGGAAATTCTGGAAGGAATTGTCAAATTTGGCTCTAAGAGTGTGAGCGAGATCAAGCATTCACGAATGGATATGGTGGTCATCGATTTTAAATCCAACTTCAGTGAGGTACTCGAAATCGTGCGAAATGCAGGATATTCACGCATTCCTGTCTTTTCAGGTTCGCTCGACCAAATCAGGGGAATTCTTTACCTCAAGGATTTGCTCCCTCACCTCACCAAAGGAGTTTCCTTCAAATGGCAACAGTTGATCAGACCACCCTTCTTTATTCCCGAAACGAAGAAAATTGATGACCTGCTGGAGGAGTTCCAGAAATCAAAAGTACACCTGGCCATTGTTGTCGACGAATTCGGAGGTACGTCAGGACTGGTAACGATGGAAGATATCCTGGAGGAAATTGTCGGAGACATAGCCGATGAATTTGATATCGAAGAAACATTCTACACCAAAATCGGAACCAACGAATACCTGTTTGACGGCAGAACACTTCTCAATGACTTTTATAAGGTAGTCGATTGTGAAGACAATGTATTTGAAGAATTCAAAGGAGATGCCGACACCTTGGCCGGATTGATCCTTGAGCTGACAGGTGAATTTCCAGAACTGCACGAAAAGGTCCATTGCAAGAATTTCAAATTTCACGTGGAAGCAATCGACATGAGAAGGATTAAGGAAATCAGGGTGGAAGTTGATACAAAATCCGAAAAAAAATAATTCTTCCGATGACAAGAAGCTTTTTCAATCTTTCAATTTGTTTTTTTCTTGTCGTGCTCAGCTTATCAGCCTGCAGAAAGGACCATCCTGCACCCAAGCCCAGAGGATATTACCGCATTGCATTCCCACAAAAAACCTACCAGCAGCTTGAGAAGGATTTGCCCTACAGTTTCAGAATTCCGGCCTACGCTGTCGTCACTCCTGATCTTCTGAATCCGGAACAAAAAAATTGGATTACTGTTGAAATCCCGGGAAATCATGCCCAGATTCACCTCAGTTACAAAAAGATCGACCATAATCTTTCGCAGCTGATTGAGGAATCCCGAAGTCTGGTTTACAAACATGATAAAAAAGCGAGTTCAATTGAAGAACAGATTTTCATCCATCCGGCACACCGAATGTTTGGAACCGTTTACACCTTAAAAGGAAATACTGCTTCGCCCATGCAGTTTTACCTGACGGACAGCGTCAGCAATTTCCTCAGGGGTGCCCTTTATATTACAGAGGTGCCCAATTACGACAGCCTGCGGCCTGTGATCAGGTTCTTGTCGGAAGATGTGATCAAAATGATCGAAACCACTGAATGGAAATCATCGCATGGCCGTTAAACTCATTGAAATTACGAACCATGGGCTCCTTGGATGCTGGGAAATTTCGGAGACCACTGAACAACTGCTGGAACTTTACCAGCCAGGAGAAGAAGAATTGGAGAATTATCTGCTTTTCAGGAACGAACTTCGCAGGAGAGAGTGGCTGGCGGCAAGATTGTTGCTGCAAAAGATGACTCATGCAGATTCAAAAATCAGTTACGATCCTACCGGGAAACCTGTACTTGTGAATTGCCATGGCTGGATTTCCATCTCTCATACTACAGGCTTCGCGGTGATCAATTATCACCCCGAGAACCGGCCCGGAATTGACATTGAACTGTTGAACCGGTCTGTGGAACGTGCTGCGCGAAGATTCCTCTCTCCAAAAGAGCTGGCAGATTGTACTTTTGGAGGAACAATCTCCAACAAAGACCTGCTGCTGCGCTGGTGTGCCAAGGAAGTTGTATTTAAAATGGTTCCTTATTCAGACATCGACTTTGCGAACCAGATTGTTTGCGAAGCCGAACCACTCATTACGAACGAGGGAGAACTGACAGCCAATTTCAGCGCTTCAGGGGTGAACCTAACTATCCCGCTCCAATTCCGCCTTATTGGTGATCTGCTGATGGTTTGGGGCCTTCTTGAATCTTGATTGATCTCATCAATTTCGTTTGAATCGAGTTTGCGATTCTTTCTTTGCGCCCTTTGCGTGGTATTCCTTTCCTATCGAGAAAATTGCCGTTCCTATTTCACCTGGATATCAAACATCTTTTTCTCACCGATATATCCCTCCAACCGGTCATCAATGGCAACAGGACCGACACCTGCAGGGGTGCCGGTATAAATCAGGTCACCAATTTTCAATGTCACATATTTGGATACATTTTCAATGATGGCATCAAAAGGGAATATCATCAGTTGTGAGTCGCCTGACTGAACAACTTCGCCATTCCTGTGCAGCGAAAAGAGAATATGTTCTGGATCTCCCAGTTCTTCCTTCGTCATAAACTTACCCAGAACGGCCGAAGAATCAAAAGCCTTGGCCTTCTCCCACGGCAACCCTTTTTCGATCAGTTGGCGCTGCAGATCCCTGGCGGTAAAGTCAATCCCCAGGCCAATCTCTTCGTAATAACGGTGCGCGAATCTTGCTTCGATGTTTTTCCCTAACCTGCTGATTTTGATAACAAGTTCGATCTCATGGTGAATTTCCTTAGAGAAATCGGGAAGAAAGAAGGGTTTGTTGTCTTTCAGAAGTGCAGAATCCGGTTTCATGAAAAAAACAGGTTCTGTCGGAACATCATGGTTCAATTCCTGGGCATGTTTGACGTAATTGCGGCCAATGCAAATTATTTTCATATTGATCTAAATTGTTTCTGATTGCGACATGGAATCGAAGATATGTAAAGCAATACCCAACTATTCAATTTCGTTGGGAGTGCGTGTATCCTCCCGAAAATCACCTGTCAACATCAATTAATAAATTCATTTACAGATTATTCACTCAGAAATACAATGGTTAAAATCTACAGTTTCCTGTTAAGCGAACGGAGTTTGATGGCTGTCAGAACTTTCTTTGTATATAATGGGAACTCACCGTTCATCATCCAATTGTAATAGGAAGGCTCATCTATCAGCAATTTCTCGACAGATTTTCCTTTGTGTTTTCCAAAATTAATGACTTCTACCCCCTGTTCATCATAGACGATCCTTCCTGCATAGTCCACGTTCCTGTCGAAGGCCGAAAAGGCCGAAAGTTCGCTGATTTCATTGACGATCGGAACAGAAACCTTGCCGCCTTCTTCAAATGAAGCTCCTTCGTAACGTTCCAATTGAGCCTGAAGAACTTCGTAGGTGGCTTTGGTATCCGCCATAGCGCTATGGGCGTTTTCGAGTTCTTTCTGGAGGTAGAATTTACAGGCTGCAGCAAGAGTACGCTTTTCCATCCTGTGAAAAATAATTTGCACGTCTACAAATTTTCGTTTTTTGAGATCCAGATCCACGTCCGCACGAAGAAATTCTTCGGTCAGGAGAGGGATATCAAAACGATTGGAGTTGAATCCTGCCAGATCACATCCCTCAATAAATCTGGCGAGATTTTTGGCCTCCTCTTTAAATAGGGGTGCATCCTTCACATCTTCATCAGATATACCATGAATGGCAGTCGTTTGGGGTGGAATTGGAATACCCGGATTGATCAATTGTAATTTCTCCTCTTCCCTGCCATCGGGGAAAATTTTCAAAAAGGCAATCTCCACAATCCGATCTGTTACCACATTGATCCCGGTGGTTTCCAGATCCAGAAAAACCAGTGGATTTCTTAAATTGAGTTTCATACAGGGTGGTTATCTATACAAAAAAACCCGGCCGGTGATTTCCGCCAGGTTTTTTCATCATTTATTGAAAAGTTATGAATTAATCATCATCGGCATCAGCAGCATCAGCACATCTTCCTGTTCAAACTCCTGTTCTGCAGGCAATAACAAACCGGCACGGGAAGGATCAGAAAGCATCATCTTCACATCAGAAGAGGTCAGATTGGATAAAATTTCAATCAAAAATGTGGATTTGAAACCTATCTCCATCTCCTGTCCGTCAAAATCACATTTGATTTTCTCGACCGCTGAAATAGCAAAGTCAATATCCTGGGCGGAAACGACCAACTCGGTTGCAGTCAGTTTCAGGCGGACCAGATTACTTGCCTGGTTGGCAAATACAGAAACCCTGCGCAGCGTATTGTAAAACTCAACCCTGTCAATCACCAGTTTGTTCGGATTGTTGACCGGAATAACAGAGTTATAGGCGGGATATCTGCCTTCAACAAGCCGGCATACCATTTTGAATCCAGTTAACTGAAATACTGCATTTTTCTCGTCAAACTCCAGTACCACATCAAAATCTTCTTTTGGCAACAGGTTTTTAAGGAGGGAGGCCGGTTTTTTTGGCAAGATGAATGAGGCCTCATTTTCGGAAGATGCATCTGTACGTTTGTAACGAACCAGCTTGTGTGCGTCGGATGCCACAAAAGTCATTTCCACCGGAGAAATTTCGATATTGATCCCATTCATAACAGGACGCAACTCGTCGTCGGCAGTCGCAAAAAGCGTCTTATTGATCCCATTCAGCATCACATCATGCGGTACGTTGATCGTATAATGCTCAGGGTTTAAAGTCGGCAGATTTGGAAATTCTTCTCCGTTTTGACCCGGGATGGAGAATTTTCCGTTGCTCGAAAGAATACTCATACCCATGGTGTCGGCATCAAGCTGAAAAGTAAGCGGTTGTTCCGGAAATTCCTTCAGCGTATCCAGCAGAATCTTGGCAGGAAGCGCCACCAAACAGTCGTCATCCGACGAATCAAGGTCCATCGTGGTGATCAGGGTTGTTTCCAGATCGGAGGCTGTGACTAAAAGTGATTTCCCTTCTGTTTTGAAGAGAAAATTATCCAGGATTGGAAGCGTGTTTTTACTGCTGATCACCCTACTGATCGCATTGAGATGCCGAAGCAATTCAGTACTTGAAACCTTAAATTTCATGCTAATATGGTTGAATTAATTATTTAATTTTCGATGACTATGCCTGTGATTGAATGGGATGCCTGATGAAATCAAGGCCATTCATCCACCGATATCAAAGTTACGAATATACAAACATTCGCCCGTTTTTTTGTCCGGTACGAACATTTTTTTCGCATGAAAATTTTAAGAACGGAAAGTCTACCGTGAATTGCTGCGAATCGTAAAATAAAAAGTACTTCCCAAACCCTCCTTGCTTTCCACCCAAATCCTTCCTCCCTGTTTTTCAATAAAATCCCTGGAAAGGATCAATCCGAGTCCTGTACTAGGTTCCCCAATCGTCCCTTTTCTGTTCAATTGAGAGCCAACAATGAACAAATTATCCAATAATTTTTGATTCATACCAATTCCATTGTCCCTGACGGAAATCTCGACGCTTTCATTTTCGGATCTTTTGGCAAGCACTTCAACCTTTCCATGTGAAGAAGTAAATTTAACCGCATTTGAGACGAGGTTTCGCAAGATGGTCTGAAATATTTTCTTGTCAATAAAACCAGTAAGATCTTCTGGAACAATGGATATAAGTTCGATTTCCTTTTCTATGGCAGCATCTTTTGCCAATTCAACCGTTTCCAGCATCAGCGGACGAAGAAGTAATAATTCAGGGTTTACTAAAATCAGACCTTGCTGAATTCTTGACCACTCCAACAAATTCTCAAGCAAACGGTACAGATTGGTTGCGGAAGTTCTCATCTTTGTGGCAATATTCTGCAACTCAGACATGGTTAAACTGGGTAACTCCTCGGCAATGATTTGTGTGAGACCCAAAAATCCATTGAAGGGACCACGGAGATCGTGAGCAAGGATGGAAAAAAATTTGTCTTTGGTGACATTGAGATGATGAAGTTCCTCGTTTTTCATTTTTAATTCCTGTTCCCATTTTATCCGGTCATTGATATTCCTGGCTAATCCGCAAACTCCGACAATCTCGTTTTTGTCATTCACCATCGGATTGAAGAAACTTTCGTAATAGTCATGCTCGAAATCGCCGAAAATACGAATATTCGAATGTGTTTCGCCCTTCATGGCACGGTCACAATTCGCCTTGGCTTCTATCCGGTCATCCTCGGATGTTATACAATCCAGAATAATCATCCCAGGGGCTATCTCTTTCCGGTAGGCATGTTTCATGGCATCGGAATGTGCCTTATTGAAATACAAGTAACGGTATTCCAGGTCAATGGAAAAAAGTATCGAATCCTTCTGACTTTCCAAACTTGATTTTAATAGTAATTCTGATTGCTTAAGTGATTCCTGTGCGAGATTGCGTTCAGAAATATCCGTAATAAATCCTTCCAGATGAAGGAATGTACCATCCGAAGCGAATATACCTTGTCCGATGTCGTGAACATATTTGATGGAACCGGATTTTGTCGTAATCCTGTATTCCAGATCAAAGGAAGTATGATTTTCGATGGAATTCCGGATTGCATCACCAACAGACGTTCGATCATCCGCGTGGATGATTTCATCCCACAGAACAGTTTGATGTTCGACCAACTCCTCCGAAGTATATCCGGTAAGCGCTGTAGCCCCTTCGCTGACAAATTTCAAATTGCAGCTTTGACTGAACATACAGGCATATACCATGCCAGGCAGGTTGTTCATCAAAGTTGAAAGTTCCCTTTTGCTTTCATTCAGAGCATCTTCCGCTTTTTTTGCCTCGGTGATATCTATGGCAACCCCGACTACACCTGTTACTTTCCCTTCTTCATCAAAAATAGGTTGAAAGGTGGTATCGAAACTTTGTCCGGTATCAGTAGATCCTTGCCTTCTAACCAAACGGCCACTTAGTGATTCTTTGATGGCATCAACAATATCAGGGAAATCCTTGTATACATCAACTGCTGGAAGACCAACAACCTCTCCTGGTTTTAATCCCAGTTTAAACAGAGCTTTCCCGTCAGAAAAAGTAAATAGTCCATTTTGATCCAAGGCAAAAACGACTGCCTGAACTTCGGATAAAATAGTTTTCAAGAATTGCCGGTTTTCAATAATTTCCTTCTCTATACGTTTTCGTTCAGAAACATCCCTGATCGTCAGATTGATCCTCTCCTCACCATTAAAATCTCTGAAGACACTACTGGATAATTCTGCGGGAAAAACCGTTCCTCCATTTTTTATCATGTTGAGTTCGCCCTTGAAATAACCGGTTCTGTTTCTTTCCTTAACAGCAGCAGGCAAACGAGGATCAGATGGATCGGCAAATGCTGATCTGGGCAAATTCAGAATCTCAGATTCGCTCATATTGAATAACCTGCATGCTTCCGGATTGGCTGCACAAATAGTTCCGTCAGGTTTTGTGTACAACATGGCATCTGCACTGTGCAAAAAGAGCAGACGGTTAAGCTCCAAACTTTCTCTCAAAGCGACTACAGCTTTACTCCGTTCAGTGATGTCGATCAATGATCCGTAAATTACACCACCATTGATCAATAAATTACACAAAACAATTTTTTCGTTGCCTTTTTTTGTTAACAGACTCATTTCAAACCCAATGACCTGCCCCGTATTCTTCAGTTCCTGAATCATTTGCTCACGCTGCGTGGGATATTTATAGCGCAAACAGGCGCCTGGAAGTATTAACTCCTCGATGCTGTCGAATTCCAGCATATGAACAATGACCTCATTGACATAGCTGATTTCTCCGGTTACTTTTGTTTTGAAGAGGCCAACCAAAGAATTTTCCAGGAGTATCTGGTAGTTTTCTTTCGAATGTCCGTCCTCTCGTTTGAAATTCGCTGGCATCGATTTCTCCCGGAAAAGTACCAGGTTGCATAACTCACCCTGCCAATCGGTTTTGGTCAATGTAATCTCAACCTCCAATCCTGTTCCATCCTTGCGGTTGAAAACTGTTTCCTTTGTAACCGGAACTGAAGGATCAATCAACTCGTCTTGCAGATGCCGTTGAAACCAAGCAGAAGCTTCAGCATCCAGCAACCCGTTGAGCGTCATTTCAAGCAATTCCTCCACTGAAAATAATAACATTCCGGCAGCGCGGCGATTGACATATTGGGTTTGTCCGCCTGCGGAAACAATGAAAATGCCTTCCTGAATGTTCTCAGCCAAATTCAAAAAGC
>JBAXUL010000008.1:0-70298 GCA_037129695.1 Prolixibacteraceae bacterium | reverse complement strand
GGATGAGAATCAAACAATTCATAGGGTATTTCGGGGCAATTTTGGTCCTATTTTCAGCCTGCAATCAGCCGACCAAAAATAATTCTCAGTCAACGGCTATCACTGATACAGGCAAAAAGAGTCCTGGAAAAATTGAATTTAACAAAGAAATTCATAATTTTGGAACTTTAAGCGAAGGTGAAACAGTGGTTTATTCGTTTCAGTTTAAGAACAACGGAAGTTCACCCTTTCGATTAACTAAAGTAGAACCAACCTGCGGATGTTTGTCGGTTCAATTCAGTAAAGACGAGATTGGCAGTCAGGCATCTTCGGTCATAGATGTAATTTTTCACACTGACGGAGAATGGGGAAATCAAATTAAAACAGTGAGTGTCGAAACATCAGGCGGAGAGACTAAAACATTAACGATCGGTGCATACGTAGAAAACAAGAATTTTAATATTGACTTAAATAACTTAAAATGAACACATTGAATTTTGTAATTGCCCAGCAGCAACCACAACAAAGCATGTTGGGAATGTTTTTACCTTTGGTTTTGATCATTGTCGTGTTTTACTTTTTCATGATTCGTCCACAGATGAAACGCCAGAAAGAGACGCAGAAATTTCGTGATGCCCTCCAGAAAGGGGATAAAGTAGTTACTTCGGGTGGTATCTACGGAAGAATTGATGAGATAAAAGACCAGATAATTATCCTTGAAGTTGCTCCCAACATCAAGTTAAAAGTGGATAAAAGTGTGGTTCTGAAGGACATGTCAGATGCTCCGGTACCAGCAAAATGAAAAAAAATGGCCGGGAAACCGGCCATTTTTTTTCATTTTGTCCTGCTTAAGGAAAAGTAACAAAAGTAGGTCGTAAATTCAGGTACCTTGTTCTTGAGCAGTTTTGTCATGATTGGACGCAAGGTGCAAATTGACGACCAAGAATAATGCAACATTGTATCTTGTCTATTAATTAGTTGATTATCATGAGGCAGATCTGGGGCAGAAAGATTTTTTGGTACGTAAAACGCAAAGTCAAAAACTTTAGTTACCGGAAGGCTATTGTATTTTTGGTATGCCTCGCCCTTTCTTCATTCCTCTGGCTTTTAAGTAGTTTGGAGAAACACTACACCAGCAGGATAAGCGTCCCAGTTAATTACATCGATATACCCAAAGACAAACAACTCTCAGGTACATTACCGCAGCATTTCGATTTGATCGTTGACGCGTATGGTTATACTTTGCTGAGCTATAAACTCCGTCTTGCATTTTCACCTGTTCTTCTCAATGTCAGTGAACTGGTTGACAATGCCCTGGAAAAAGGAAATAGGTACAGGTATACCGTTTTTACCGTGAATCACAAAGATGAGATTGAAAAACAGATAAGCAGCGAAATACGGATTTTATCCATCAAACCCGACTCCTTGGTTTTTAATTTCAGTAAAATTATTTCAAAGAAGATAAGGGTCAAACCCAATCTAAAACTGAATTTTCAAAATCAGTATTCACTTGAACATGAACCGACTACAATTCCTGACTCGGTCGTTCTGAGTGGACCAAAAAGTATCATCGACACCCTGAAATTTATTACAACTGACTTTCAGAATTATTCGGGACTCTCCCGTTCAGTTGAAAAGATGGTTTCACTACAGCCGATCCCAGGATTGAGTAATTCGGTCAAAGAAGTTTATCTGGCCATTCCTGTTGAACAAAATACGGAAGTTACTTTTGAGGTACCAATTCAGATACTCCATAAGCCTGCTGAAATCGTGATGAAAACATTTCCTGGTAAGGTAAAAGTAACTTGTCGCATAGGTCTGAGCAAATATAAAAATCTGGATTACAGCAGGTTTCATGCCTACATCAACTATGAAAAAGTATCCACCAAGGATGCGAAACTTCCCGTGACCTTCGAGAGTCCGGCCAATGTAGTTTTATCTGTCAATTACACTCCAGGGGAAGTGGAATATATTCTGGAACATGAAAAATAGCTGGCCATGTTAACAATTGGCATCACAGGAGGCATAGGAAGCGGAAAATCTTCAGTTTGCAAGATCTTCATGGTTTTGGGTGTTCCTGTATTCCAGGCTGATGTTGTTGCCCGAAAGCTTCAGGATGAGGATCCATTCCTTAAAAATAGTTTGAAAGAACTCTTCGGTGCTGAGATTTACAATGAGGACGGAACTTTAAACAGAAAAAAACTGGCAGGTATCATTTTCAATAACCGAGTGGATCTGGAAAAAGTCAACCAGCTTATTCATCCTGCTGTACATCGGGAATTTGAAAAATGGAAAGACGGGAAGATTGATTTTCCTTATGTACTCTATGAAGCAGCCATACTTTTTGAGACTGGGAGCGCAGCAGGATTTGACTATACCATTTTGGTGGTTGCCAATGAAAATGAGCGATTGGAACGTGTGATGAAACGAGATCACCTAACTTCCGAGGCAATCATGCTGCGTATGAAAAATCAGATGAATGACGCCGAAAAAATTATTCTGGCAGATTTTATCATTGAGAATAATGACAATCAATTAGTTATACCACAGATAATCAAATTGAATCAAATTTTAAAAGAAAAGTCATGTTTGGTAAATGGATAGGTAGTGGTTTGGGATGGACATTGGGAGGGCCAATCGGTGCCCTGGCAGGCTTTGTACTTGGTTCTTTGTTTGACCTTTCGGATAAACCGAATGGCTCAGCAAAAGCCTTCAGTCCCGGTATGCAGACGACACCCAATGACTACCTCTTTAGTCTGCTGGTGCTGGTTTCAGCTGTGCTAAAAGCCGATGGCAAAATCATGAAATCCGAGCTCAACTATGTCAAGGAATTTTTCCGGGTAAATTTTGGGGCAGAAGGCGCACAAAATGCACTGAACGTATTGCAGGATCTAACCAAACAGAATATCCCGGTAGCTGATGTTTGCCATCAGATTAAAAATTTCATGGATTACCCCAGCCGACTTCAACTGATCCATTTTCTTTTTGGAATAGCGGCATCTGACGGTGAAATTCACCCTGATGAACTCAAGCTGATCAGAGAAATCTCCTCCGGTCTTGGTATTTTAACTGCTGATTATACTTCCATTGAAGCGATGATGATCCCAAAAACAGACTGGGCATTTGATGTTTTAGAAATTTCTCCCACTGCTACCAATGAAGAAGTAAAAAAGGCATACCGAAAAATGGCTGTAAAATACCACCCCGACAAAGTGAGCTATTTGGGGGAGGAAGTACAACAGGCTGCCAATGAGAAGTTTAAAAAAGTAAATGAAGCGTATCAACTAATTTCTAAAGAAAGAGGTATCTAATATTGATTTTTATATCTAATTTTAATCATTGTAAACTTATAACTTAATCGCGATGAAAAAATCTTTGATGACCTTAACGATGCTTTTGTTGGCTTTTACCACATTTGCAGGAACTTTTGCCCTTGGTATTAAGGGAGGAATAAATACTTCGAAACTTACAACTGACTATACCGCGCTAACTGCTGATGCTCAGGGTGGGTACAATATTGGCGCCTTCGGAAGATTTGGAGGCAAGAGATTTTATCTGAATCCGGAATTTCTATATACCGTTAGCAACAATAAGTTAACTGTCGGCGGAGTTACCGATGCTGTTAAGACAAAATCAATTCAGGTCCCTGTTTTACTGGGTCTCAATCTGCTGAATCTGAAGGTGATTAAGCTCAATGCTTTTACAGGCCCCGCCATTTCTTTTGGATCGGGTTATGAAAGTGATAAAAACTTGAAGTATAATCTCAACAAGTCGACCTTCGATTACCAGGTAGGCGCCGGAATCGATCTCTTGATATTTACCCTGGATGTTCGTTATTCATGGGGACTGTCCGACAATTTAAGTTCTACCAATCTTGGTTCAAATTTTACAACGAAAGCAAATGCTTTCAGAATTTCTCTGGGAATTAAATTGTTGTAATCCAACAAAATCATAGGTTTGTCTGGATCATTTTCAGACAAGAAAATATCAAATAAAAGGCTCAAACATTGATTGAATGTTTGGGCCTTTTATTTGATATCCTGATTATTACTACCAGAAAACGAAGTGTCAATCCTGGTTTACTCGAATCGTTCAGCCTGACCAGTTGCTGACAATACCGCTCTCCAGATGAAGCTATCAGGCTTCATCTCCTTTTTTTGGCTGGATAACAATTCGACAGGAACATGGACAAACTGGTTATGCAAATACCCGATGACTACTCCTGTCTTGCCTGCCATGGCAGCATGAACTGCATGCCGGGCATAAAGATCACAGAGGATAGAATCTTCCGCATTGGCCGGACTGCTTCTTACCAGATAGCTTGGATCGATGTAGCGCATGACAATGGGTAACTGTTGTTCCTTGAAGTAGGATTCAATCTGTTCCCGCAGAAACAGACCGATATCCCCTATTTTCAGGTTTCCTGAGGCATCTGTTCCAAATCCTCCCTGCTCAAGCAATTCCTGTCCGGCTCCTTCTGCCACTACAATTAGCGCGTGAGACCGCTCCAGGATCCTCTTTTTTAGTGCTGAAAGAAATCCGTCAGGCCCATCCAGTTTGAATGGTACTTCCGGAACCAGCGTGAAGTTAACCTCCTGACTGGCAATTGTTGCACCCGCGGCAATGAACCCGGCATTACGACCCATCAATTTCACAAGAGAGATCCCATTTTCTACACTATGTGCCTCTGTATGTGCACGATCAAGTACTTTCATCGCCTCTTCTACAGCGGTAACGTATCCAAATGTGCGTGAAACATAGGCCACATCATTGTCGATGGTCTTGGGAATTCCTACCACAGAGATTGGATAACCTCTTTTTTTTGCTTCCTGGAACAATGCGTTGCCTCCCCGCTGGGTGCCATCACCGCCTACCGTAAAAAGAATATTCACTCCCCTGCTGATCAGGTTATCTACAGCCAGACTCACATCTACAGGGCCACGCGAAGTGTTTAAAATGGTTCCGCCCTCCTTGTGAATATCATCCACAAGAGAGGCAGTAAGCACGATTGGTTCCCGTCCGCGTATCGGATCCAGCCCCTTGTAACCTTCCTGAAAACCCAGAACCTCCCTGACTCCATAAGCATGATGTAATTCAAGGAAGAGGGAGCGGATCACATCATTGAGACCGGGACAGATTCCACCACAGGTTACAATGCCCGCACGCGTTTGGGCCGGATCGAAAAATAGTTTTTCCCTTGGACCTGCCAGCTCAAAAAGTAATCCTTCCTTTGCGGGCTCCTCCAAAGTGCGGACGATGTGTTCAGGTACCCTCACATTTTCATCTACACTGTAACTGATGGGTGAATTAAATCTCGGAGTGCCTAATAATTTGATTTCCATATTTATTTTTTTTGAGTACGAAGAAAAGGACTGATTTTGATAAATTGCTCCAACTAATTATTACTTAGGCTTGACCAAGAATGGATTGAGCCCTAATTTTTCAACAATATACCTGATCACCAGTTGTCCTTTTAAACTGTTTCCGGCCTCATCCAAAGGGGGAGATACTACCGCAATTCCAGATATCCCGGGAACGACAGCGATAAAACCTCCTCCTACCCCGCTTTTGGCAGGTATTCCTGCATTGTAGTACCAGATGCCTGAATCATCATATAAGCCCGCTGTGGCCATTACCGGCAGGGTATACATGACTGTAACCGGAGAGACCACCTTCACTTTGGTGACAGGGTTTACACCCCCGTTGGCGAGTGTGCCGGCCATGATGGCAAGATCCTTCGCATTGACATTGATCGCACATTGTCTGGTATAAAGATCAGTTGCCTGAATCGGATCGAAATACATTCTTCCGTAGGCTTTCAAAAGATGCGCAATCGCCTGATTGCGCAAATTGTCAGCTGCTTCACTCTGATAAACAGGAATATTGACGGAAAGGGGCCTTCCTGCAAATTCACTCTGCTTCTGCAAAATATTTTTCCACTTGGCAGCCGAATCTGCCCCGGCAACCATGCTCGTGGCTGCGATGGCTCCCGGGTTGACCAATGGGTTTATTTCCCGGCCCCGATGTTCTTCAACGGCCACGATCGAATTGAATTTCAAACCGGTAGCATCTACCCCAATTTGATCCATCAACACCTGATGCCCTTGTTCCTCAATCACCTGGGCAGTTACGAATGCCTTCGATACACTTTGAATTGAAACCATGGAAGCAGCATCTCCTTTCAGAAAAATTCGTCCGTCAGTGGTTACCAGTGCAATGCCGAAAATAGTTGGATCCACATTGGCCAATTCCCTGATATAATCTGCATTTTTTCCCTGCCTGAGGGTCGCATACTTTTCGTAAGCTTCATTCAGTGCGGTTTGTATATCATCAGAAGGAATACTTGTAATCGCAGCGTCAGGCAGCTTCACAGGCTTTTTCCCGGTCGTCTGACCAAATAAGGAACTTGGCCCCATTGTCAAAACGCACAAAGAACCTATTATAAGGCAGTTACTTTTAAGAAAATTGCTTCGATCCAACTTTTTCATTATTAATCAATTACTTTTCAACTTACTCAATCCGTGATACTTTTCATTCACCCGGATAAAACTTCGTTCCTAAATTTCCATGCCAATACTTTACCTATCCAAAATATGGAATTTAGCCTATCAAACGTACAAAACAATGCCGGATAACTTTTCATCCCTAAAGATGATATTTATTGCTTGGATTGTATTTCGATTTTTACCGCCAAATTGAATCAATTCAGGCCAAGCCAATACCCCCATTCATTTTCGGCCCTAATGAACCTCATCTTTTGGGAATCCTTTAAAATTAAAGAAAAAAGAGGGTACTCCATGCCGGATTACCCTCTTTTCCTTACCGAATTGCTATCTCAATGGGTGATCTTTAAATTCCAAAATCAAAGTATCATTGAGTAGAGCGGAATATTTCCCAATGGGTTTAAGTGTTCATCGCACCACATACATTAATAACCTGACCCGAAACATAAGACGAAAGGTCTGAAGCCAGAAAGAGAGCTACCTTCGCAACTTCTTCAGGCTGTCCGCCGCGTTTCATCGGAATAGTAGCTTCCCACTGTTTGCGGGCATCCTCAGGAATTTTTGCGGTCATCTCGGTGATGATAAAGCCCGGTGCGATTGCATTGGAACGTATTCCCCGTGAGCCAAGCTCCTTGGCAATTGATTTGGTGAAACCAATGATTCCTGCCTTGGATGCAGAATAGTTGGATTGCCCGGCATTGCCGCTGACACCCACGACAGAGCTCATATTGATGATTGATCCGCCTTTTTGTTTCAGCATGGTCATCTGGACTGCCTTGGTAAAATTAAATACCGATTTCAGGTTGACGTTGATTACTGCATCCCATTGCTCCTGCGACATTCTCATCAGCAAAGTATCTTTTGTGATGCCCGCATTGTTCACCAAAATGTCAATGCCTCCGAAATCTTTGACGATCTGGTCTACGACCTGCACCGTATCATCGTATTTAGATGCATCCGAGGCGTAGGCTTTTGCTTTTACACCCAACGCGAGTAGCTCTTTTTCAGTCTCTTTGGCAATATCATCATAAAAAAGGTCTGTAAATGCGACATTGCAACCATTCTGAGCAAACAAGACAGCAATAGATTTTCCGATGCCACGGCTGGCTCCGGTCACAATAGCGGTCTTTCCTTCCAATAAACTCATACTATTTAATTTAATCAATAATTAATAATCTTCTTTGTGTTTGATGGGGGCAATAAGACAAACAGGATATTTTTAGACGAATGACCTCCAAAAAAGACAGGGCAAAAATAACAATAATGTTATTTGTTATCAATATATGAATTCAACAGCCTGATATAATCTTCGGCAGGTTTGGAATATTTGGAATGAAAGGACTTGGTGGCCCAAACAATAGCCTCTTTCAGGTCGCCATTCATTTCTGATGCCAAAGCAAGATTATATTCGATCCTGCTACGGAAGGTGGCAGAGTTGGAAGCAGAAAATTTCATCCAGATCTCCTGAGCCTCTTTCCATTCATTTTTCTTCAGGTGGAAAACAGCCTTATCTGCTTCCTGGTTGTTGGTCAAATAATACATTCGCTCATCCTGTTTCCATGACGGAGAAAAATAGGATGCCAGGTTCTGTCCATTTTCAATGGCACCTTCAATCAGTGCTTCTTTGATCGTAGGTAGTTTTTCGTAGGTCTCCTGAAGACTGAATCCGTTTTTCTCCCAAAAAATCGTGTCTTTCACTTCAAACTTTGCTACCAGCAATTTTTCAAGCGGTTGGTACAATTTCCAATTCGAATGATAGGCAACCTGCACAAAAGCAGTGAATTGTTTCACAGGTACACCATCAGAAAATCCGGATTCCGATCTATAGGAGGTGTTGATCTTTTCAGTGAAATTTTCAAGTAAAAGAAGAGCATCTGTCTTGAATTCATTGCAAATTTGCCGGACCTGCTTTAAAGATAATGAAGGTGATTGATTCCTGCCGGATAGGTTGTTGTAGGGCAAATTCCTTCTCAAAGGAACTACAACATCGAATCTTCCTGATTCATACATAGCTTGTCCGATCGCCTGGAGTGTGGTGTCTGCTGCAAGGCTGTCGAGTAGAACAATATCCAGATTTAATTTCTTTCTGATAAAAAGGTTTTCAAGAGAATCCTGATTAAGAACGGAGAATTCGGGCGTCATACTCCTGTTCATCAGTACAACGCTTTGTATCTCAGCAGGAATTGCCCTTTTAGGAGGTACCGAAACCTGTATGGAAATTTTGCCTGTGGAAATACAGGATGAAAGCAATACCAACAATCCAAATGAGACCCAAATACCGCGGTTCGAAAATAATCTCATACCAAATCTGCAAGGTTAATAATTCAGGTATCTTTTTTACAAATAAACTAAATATTCGGTGATCCTGTTCACCAAAAAACATTAAAAAAGATGAAGAGATCATTATATTTGCTGATCCAATTGATCTTTCAGTAAAACCTTTAAAATGAAGATTCTTATTCAAAGCATTCTATTTGCTTCCGCTGCTATTTCGGCCTGCACCGTTCAATACCAGCCAAAAATTACGACTCAGGAGCTATCCAATTCAATCAAAACTCTAGCATCCGACGAATTCCAGGGTAGGAAACCGGGACTTCCGGGAGACTCTCTCGCAGCACATTTTATTGCGGAGAAGTTTAAAAAGGCCGGAATAAAGATGCTGTATAACAAAGGATTTCAACCGGTTAAGCTTGTTACAGGATTTAAATTTGGAAATGAAAACCATCTGGCATCCAACGGACAAATTTTTGAATTGAGTACTGATTACGAACCCTTGTTCTTTTCTGCCAACAAATCTTTCTCTGGTAAACTGATCGTTGCGGGTTACGGGATGACCATCTCTACTGACAGCCTGAAATGGGATGATTACAGTAATCTTCAGGCCGACAACCATTGGGTACTGATTTTTGACGGGTTACCCGCCCATCTTCAGCAAAGCAAAGAAGCCAAAAAGTACAGTGATGTTCGTTCTAAAGTCCTGAATGCCATCGATCACCATGCTGCCGGTATTTTGGTGGTAACACCCGACTTCAATACCAAAGGCGCGACCAAAACGGTTATGTTTGACAAGAACAGTGCTCCCTATTCTGTGCCTGTCATGAAAATTGCCCAAAAAACTGCAGATATTCTGCTAAACAAGGAATTGACATTCAGCGGTATTGAAAATCAAATCAAAACTGAGCAGAAACCCTTTTTCAAAGTCACAGAAATATCGATCAAAGGGGAGGCTTCCGTGTTGCCAAAAATCACAATGACCCAGAATGTCGTGGGGATGGTGCCGGGGAGAGATCCCAAACTCTCCGGAGAGTTTGTGGTGGTTGGTGCCCATTATGACCACCTTGGCTATGGCGGAATCGGATCTGGATCCAGGATGCCTGATAGTGTAGCTGTTCATCATGGTGCGGACGACAATGCTTCGGGTGTTGCAGCAGTTATTGAACTTGCCCAGAAATTCTCCAATGAAAAAAACAACAAGCGTTCCATCGTCTTCGCTGCCTTTACTGCTGAAGAATTTGGGCTGATTGGTTCAAAAGCATTCGTAACTGAACCTCCGGTCAACCTGAAAAAAGTGGGTGCCATGTTTAATTTCGACATGGTAGGCAGACTCGATTCGGCGAAAGAATTGACCATTGGAGGAGTAGGGACATCTCTGGAATCCAACGCATTGATTGACAGTCTCGTTCGTGGTTTCACCCTCAAAATATCCAAAGAAGGATATGGTCCTTCGGATCATGCCTCCTTTTACGGTGAAAATATTCCGGTACTATACTTTACCTCGGGTGTACACGATCAGTACCATACACCGAAAGACACCTGGGACAGGATCAACCTGGAAGGTGAACGACTGATAACCGAGAATGCGTATCTCCTGATCAGAGAAGTAGCCAATCGCGCAAAAAATCTTACTTACCAGGAAAGCGGCCCGAAAGTGGGTGCCTCCGGACGAACTGATTTAAAAGTAACCCTGGGCATTATTCCTGATTTTGTTGGTTCTGAGAAAGAGGGCATGCGGATTGACGGAGTAACACCCGGCAAACCAGCCGCCAAGGCAGGCCTGCAGAAAGGTGACGTCATCATAGCCATTGATGGCAAAAAGGTAGGGAATATTTATGATTACATGTCCAGAATGAAGGCCTATTCTCCGGCAGACATTATTTCGGTGGATGTTATGCGGGGTGCGGAAAAGAAAGTTTATATCGTCACACTTTGACAATATCATATCAGACTGAAATTCAGTATAAAAAAGGGTTGAAACAGCGAATGTTTCAACCCTTTTTTTGTGAAGAAAAAGATATTCAAAGCACAATATTCTTCATGTAAAATTTGCCTCAAGCCAGCAATGGCAGCAATTCTGTCAAGAATTTCCAGAATTTGCCGACTGAAGCAATCTCGATCTTTTCATCAGGTGAATGAACTCCACGCAAGGTTGGTCCGAAAGAGATCATATCCAGATCAGGGAATTTCTCCAGAAATAGTCCGCATTCCAGTCCGGCATGGATGGAACGGACAATAGGCTTCACACCAAACAGGGTTTCATACAGGTTTCTTGAGACCTCAAGAACGTGCGAAGAGGGATTGGGGGTCCAGCCACAATAGCCGTCTCCCCTTGAAACTGTGGCACCCATCAAACGAAAAACGGTCTCAACCATCTGGGCAATATCCTGTTTGCCACTTTCCTGATCGCTCCGCTGGCTTGTTACAATTTCAATGACTGATCCCGGTTTAAATTTAATACTGGCAAGATTGGTAGAAGTTTCCACCATTCCAGGCATACGGAAACTGAATGAATGAACGCCATGAGGCAAAGCGTAGATTGCATTGACCAGCTTTGACTGGCTGAAAGAATCCATTACAGATTCAGGCATATCGGTGCTTTCAAGGGCAATCTTAAACTTTGGTTCCTTCATAAACAGCTCATTTTCCATACTGGCCCTGAAATGATTCAATTCAATTGCCAGATGCTCCTTTTTTGCCGAGGGCACCACCAAAACGACGGAGGCTTCCCTGGGAATCGCATTGCGAAGATTGCCTCCATTGAAACTTGAGATATGGCATTCGCAGTCTTCAATCAACTGATAAACAAAGCGATTCAATATTTTTATGGAATTGCCTCTCCCCTTTTCAATGTCGTCCCCCGAATGGCCTCCTGATAATCCGGAAACGGCTATTTTGAAGGCAACAGTGTTTGCAGGAACCACCTCTGACTGAAATTTGAAGGAGGCTGTGGTATCAATTCCTCCCGCGCAGCCAATAAAAAGTTCCCCCTCGTCTTCAGAATCCAGATTAAGCAGGATCTTACCTGCCAAAAAACCTGGTTGTAAGGCTTGTGCGCCGGTCAGGCCAGTCTCTTCATCCACAGTAAATAAAGCTTCAATTGGAGGATGTTGGAGCTCCTTGTCGGCCAGGATAGCCAACGCAGCTGCCATTCCGATACCGCAATCCGCTCCGAGGGTCGTATTTTCAGCCCTTACCCATCCGTTTTCTATGATCGGGACAATCGGATCATTGAAAAAATCATGCTCAACTCCTTCGTTCTTCTCACATACCATGTCCATGTGCGATTGCAAAATGACCGCCTTCGCACTTTCCATCCCTTTGGTACCGGACTTTCTGATAACTATATTACCCGACTCATCCCGTTTGGCTTCGAGCCGGTTAGAAACCGCAAAACGCAGCAGAAAATCAATTATTTTATCCTCGTGTTTGGATGGTCGGGGTACTTTGGAAACCTCATTGAAATAATGCCATATTGATTGAGGCTCCAAATTTATTAAATTACTCATATTTAATTATTTAAAATATTTTAATTGAAGTATAAAATTAAGTTTATCCCAATTTTCTGTTCGGTACCCCGGATGAGGTTTGGATCGATTTCCGATCTAAAAAGTGAAATTGCTTTTCAGGGTAAATTTAGTGTATCTTTTTAACACTGTAATCAGAACAAATTTTGTAAGTTTGCATTGAATTGGTGCCACACGGCTTAATTGGGAATCCGGTGAGAATCCGGTACAGTTCCCGCTGCTGTATGCCCGATCCCTTCGAGGGATAGTATGTTTTTGATCATTAATCCACTGTTTGTTCCCCAACGGACGGGAAGGAGATCAAAAATCGGGATAAGTCAGAAGACCAGCCATTCATCGATTAAGCTTTCGGGATAAAAGCCTGCAGATGATATTATTCTGTCTGTTATTTTCCGTTTGGCTAATTGTCATTTTAGTAATTTTATTCTGACACAGTGATTCTTAAAAAAGAATTTTCATTGTCAATTCCGTATTCAGGACGCAGTTCAGGGGTATGGTATTGGATTGGCTTACAATTCACCAGTAATGCATTAGTGATGCTGGCTTTGGCAGCCATATTCACCCTGTCATCCTGTACAGGTAGTGATTTGATCGTTGACAACAAACTGGCTGTATTACCCAAATCATCTCCATATATCACCAGGGTATTTGATTACCGGTACGGGCCGGGTCAACATGCCACCCTGATTTCCCCTGACGAAAAAGGAAACAACTTAATCGGAGAACCATGGGTCAATGGCAAATCATTTACTTCACTTGGCGGATGGGGCGGATACATCACTGCAGGCTTCGATCACTCAGTAATTAACGCGAATGGTCCCGATATTGCAGTTTATACACAACCTTCGGTAAGTTCAGAACCAGGTGTGATCTACGTGATGGAGGACCTCAATCACGATGGCTTACCCAACGACGGTGCATGGATGGAAATCAAAGGAAGTGAGTACAAAAATGCGGAAACAATTCATAACTATCAGGTTACGTATTACAAACCGGCCTCTTCAGGTAATATAACCTGGAAAGACAACCAGGGCAAATCCGGAACGCTCCTACCTGGTTTCGCGGCTGAAAGCTGGTGGTGGTCGGGATATGGTGATTTGTTATCCATCACCTTTAACGGAGAGCGGTTGCCTGATGCCTATACGAATACTTCCAAAGATCCCAATATTGAACTTTGGATGACACGAGCTGGACTTTTCCGGTTCGGTTATGCCGAATGTTACAGCAATGAGGATTACAATTCGGCACTGAAGGCAAATTTCATCGATATCTCCTCAGCAGTCGATGTTGCAGGCAATCCTGCGAACCTTGCTAAAGTTGATTTTATCAAGGTCCAAAGCAGTGTTTTTCAAATAGCTGGCTGGTTAAATGAAATTTCCACAGAAATCAGTGGTGCAGCAGATATTTCCATGCTGGATAAAAAGAGTTATGAATGAAACTTTATCCCCTTGTACTGGTTACAATCTGTATGTTTGCTTCACTGGCAAAGCCGGGAAAAGCACAATCCCTGAAAGATACGGTCAGATTGGAATCAATTCAGATCAACGGGATCAGAATAACCAGAAATTTCAACGAAACAAGATCGGAAATTGATTCGATCTCCCTTGCCAAGTCAGGTACTGCGAGGCTTTCGGAGCTTTTATCCCAAAACACTCCCATCTTCATCAAAGAGTACGGAAGAGGTGCGATGGCTACTGCATCATTTCGCGGAACGGCCCCATCGCATACCAAAGTTAGCTGGAATGGTCTTGAACTGAACTCTCCCATGCTCGGAATGGTTGATTTTTCATTGATACCAGTCTATTTCACAGACGAAGTGAAACTGATGCATGGTAGCTCCTCCCTTTCTGAATCAGCCGGGGCACTTGGCGGTACCATTTTACTTGAAAACAAACCCGACTGGAACAATCATCTTTCGGGAAAGATACTTAGTGGATTAGGAAGTTACCGCACATTCGACGAATACGTGCAAATAAGTACCGGTAACAGTAAGATTCAGTCTAAAAGCGCTTTTTTCTACAATTCCTCAGCCAATGACTTTTCTTTTACCAACAAGTTGAATGCAACACTTGATCCGGTTAGCAGTGAATATATTTATCCAGTTGAAAAAAACAGGAATGCCGGTTACCTGAATTACGGTTTTCTGCAGGAATTCTATTTTCAAGTACCTTCCAACCAAACGTTAACACTAAAAACATGGTTGCAGCACAACGATCGTAGTATTCCCACTTTGCTCACCAATGAAGGCGATCTCTCTTCCAATATCAACAGACAGTCGGAAGATGCCCTTCGTACCGTGGCAGAATGGAAGCTATTTGGCTCGCATAGCCGTTTAACGGCCATGACTGCTTTTAACCTTCAAAACTCTGCCTATAAGCTTGAAAACAGAGTTAACGGGGCTCCAAACCAGGTTGTGACAGATGCGGGTGCAAAAATTCACTCGTTTATCAACAAAATTGGATATCGCTATCAATTCAGCAGGTACCTAACCAGTATAACAGGAATTGAGTTCAATTATCACCAAGTTAATTCAGAAAATCACCTGCCCACCTCTCAAATCAACGCTTACGATAAAAAAAGGTTGGAAAATTCATTGTTTGCGGAGTTCGAAATCAAACTGAACAGCCAATGGGAAGCAGTATTACTGGCCCGGGAGCAATTGATTGATTTTCAGCATCAGTCCATGCTACCGCTTTTCAGACTTACGTTTCAGCCAAATCCCGTCAAACCTTTGAAAATAACGGCATCTATGGCCGGTAACAGTCATCCTCCTTCACTCAATGATCTTTACTATTTCCCGGGAGGAAATCCTGATCTCAGATCGGAGAAGAGTTCCCAGGCCGAATTCGGAGCTATTGACGAATTCAATTTTGGAAACAATCATTTGCATACCGGATTGTCGCTTTTTTTTTCCGGTGTTAAAGACTGGATTATCTGGTTACCAACGTTTCAGGGATATTGGGAGCCTACGAATATCGACAGGGTCACCAGCAGCGGAATTGAAGCGAACGCAGGCTGGGGCGGTACTTTCAGGACTGTTCGCTATGATTTGAAGGGAAATTATGCCTTTACCCAAACCGTTAACCAAACGGAAAATAGTCCGGCCTACGGAAATCAACTTCCCTATATTCCAAGAAATTCTGCCAATCTGAACATTCATTTGGCCTGGTCCAGACTTTCCTTCGACTGGATGTGGAATTATTACAGCAAAAGATTCACCACGACCGCCAACAACGAAGAGACCATCTCTGATTATCTCTATCCCTATTTCATGAACAACGTCGGTGCAGGAATGGTTTTTCCTGCAGGAGCCCACAAAATAACTGCCGAGTGTAAGGTTCTGAATATTTTTAATGAAGAATACCGGACTGTTTTGCAGCGGCCGATGCCGGGAAGAAATTATCAATTCGTTTTGCATTATGATTTCTAGAATAAATTACAAGTTTTATCTGATTGGTGGGCTTTTCCTGCTTTCTCTGCTGTTTTCAGGCTGCATGAAAGACGACCAGTGGATAAAGGATCACCTTCAGCAGGGAAATATACAACTGGCAGAGGGCAGCCTCTTTGTGGTCAATGAAGGCAATTTCATGTACGGAAACGCAACATTGTCGAGTTATGATACCCTTCAAAAGGAGGTTCAAAACGATCTCTTCTACAGAGTTAACGGATTACCGCTTGGAGATGTGGCCGAATCGATGACATTACACGGGACAAGCGGATATGTGGTCGTCAATAATTCAGGCAAAATATACATCATCAATGCCAGTGACGGAAAATATACAGGAAAGATTACCGGACTGACCTCTCCACGGTTTATTCATTTCGTCAACAACACAAAAGCTTATATAACAGATTTGTACGCAGGAAAAATTACAATTGTCAATCCTGAAAACAACCAGATATCCGGTTCAATATCCTGCCCTTCGCACCCATCTACAGAGGAAATGGTACAACTGGGCAACCTGGTCTTCGTTAGTTGCTGGTCAGGCGACAGAACTGTTTTAGTAATCAATAGTGTCAATGATCAGGTTATTGCAGAAATCAAAACCGGAGAACAACCATGTGGCATTGTTTCAGACCGTTACAATAAAATTTGGGTGCTGTGCCAGTCCCTGCCGGGAAACACCTCCACCAACCTTGCACTTCTCCAGAGAATTGATCCGGAAACTTTAAAGATTGACAGAAGTTTCAGTTTTCCAAAAGATGATAAGCCCGTAAAATTGAATGCTGACCATCAAGGTGAAAACCTCTTTTATGTGTTGGGTAATGAGGTCAGAAAAATGGCTGTTACAGCAGAACAGTTGCCGGATCAACCCTTTATATCGCTCAATTCCAAATTGTTATATGGATTGGGGATAGACCCTGTTAACGGAAACATTTACGTCAGCGATGCACTTGATTATCAGCAACCCGGAATAATATACCGATTTTCAAAATCAGGTGCCCCAATTGACCATTTCAAAGCCGGGATCATACCCGGGAGATTTTGTTTCAAATAATGCCTAGGCGTTCAGGTGGAAATCACACTTCTTTTAAATAATTTAATTATATTACTGATTAATAGATATTTGCATTTTATCAATTAATCTTTTAGATTATCTGATATTATTGGTTTATGAGTGATTAGCCTTTTATCAGAATTTCATCGCAAAGGCAACGCCACCTCCTTTGGGATAAATCGTCGGGATCAGAATCACTCTTGTCGGTCGACTGCCCCAGCGGTAACGATGTGTAAGATAAACCACTTTGACGCATCCCACGCCTATTCCTGCCCCAATAAGCACATCCGAAGCCCAGTGCCGGTTATTGGCCACACGAAAACAACCCGTTGCCGTGGCACACAAATAACCGCCAAAACTGATCCACGGGGAAATCTCACGGTATTCCATATCGAGCAATGCAGCAGAAACAAAGGCTTGTGCAGTGTGGCCAGATGGCATGGTATTGTTGGTACTGTTATCGGGGCGCATATCGTTGATGAAATACTTCATGGATGAAACGATGGCAGTCATCAGTAATTCAGATTTTACAGACAGCACAAATTCGTTGGAAAAGTCACTCCTGCTTTTCACACCAGCCAGACTTAGACCAAACATGGTTGCCATTGGAGCAAATTGCAGGTAATTATCTGCCGATGTTCTGAAACCATCTATTTGATCCTGGACATGTTTTTGAATACTTTCTTTACTGAGAATCGCCTTGGAAGGAAGTGATTCCACAATGATGCCGGATGTGATGATTGAAACAGGCAAAATAGCATGCCTGAAAGGAGAATGCCGGTTCTTCGTAATATTGCACCGCCCATTCGCAGCACGGATCAAACTGTCTTCGGCAATATTACAACAGCTAAGTATTTGATTTTGTGAATATAGACTTCCACTAAAAATCAATAGTATACATACGGAAAGAAATTTCAGCATTTTGGACTCCAAAAGAGATGAATTGGTTAAAAGTAATGATTGTAACCTGCAAACGAGTAAAATATGAGATAATTAAGATATTTTTGCAGGTCTTTGAACGTCAGAAACCAATTATATAACAATCAACTTGTTCCAAAGTCTGCGCACTGCGATGGGTTAACAAGTCAAATATTACAAACTTCAATTATGGCTACAGTCAATTTATCAGATCATATCAACCATGAAGTTCCGGATGCCAAAGGGATGAAATTCGGAATCGTATATGCTGAATGGAATCCCGAAGTTACCCTGGCCTTGAAAAGCGGAGCAGTGGAAACTCTTTTAAAATATGGGGCAAAGCGCGAAGATATTCTGGTGGAAGAAGTTCCGGGTACTTTCGAGCTGACACTGGGCGGGCAACTGTTGGCAGAGAATACCGACGTGGATGCAGTTATCCTTCTGGGCTGCGTCATCCAGGGAGAGACCCGTCATTTTGACTTCATTTGTCAGGGCATCGCCTACGGTGCAACCAAGTTGAACCTGGACTTCAGTATTCCCTTTATTTTTGGCGTTTTAACGACAGAAAACCAACAACAGGCTCTTGACCGCGCGGGAGGCAGATTGGGCAACAAAGGGGACGAAGCGGCTTATACAGCGATTAAAATGGTTGCCCTCAGCAAGAGGCTGAGCAATTCGGCCAAGTGAAAATTAGGGCCCTATTAACGACTGCATACTGTGATCAATTCTTTAAATACAAACACTACACAGTAATTTGATTGTTGTAGATACAAAAAGCTCCAACTCCCCTATCATTGTCGAATAGTCAAAAAAAAAAGCGCCCCACCGGCGCTTTTTTTTATCTTTTCTTTTTGTCTTGCAATGATTTTTGTCTGGAAGCCTCCTCCAGTCGTGTCTGGAATTTGGATTTGGTAACAGGCACTTTTTGTTTCGCTTTCAACTGAGCATGGATCTTGTCTTCATTGATCAATTTTTTGAAGATGTACATCTGCACAAAGGTTAACACCAGTGAAAGGAAGTAATACAAACTCAAGCCGGCTGCATAGCTGTTGAAAATAAACAGAAACATAACAGGCATAAGGTACATCATGGTTTTCATACCTGGCATCTGTTGCGTACCGGCTCCTGTCATTTCATTGTTGTATTTTACGTATAGAATATTGGTGACTGTCATCAGCAAACAGAATAAACTGACATGGTTACCAAAGCCGGGCACCGTAAACGGCAAGGTCATGATTGAATCGTAAGTTGACAAATCGGTTGCCCAGAGGAAACTTTGTTGACGAAGTTCAATGGAAATTGGGAAGAAATAAAACATGGCAACCAGGATCGGCATCTGTAGCAACATAGGCAAACAGCCACCCATTGGATTAACTCCGGCTTTTTTGTAAAAAGCCATGACAGCCTGTTGTGATTCCAGTTTCTTATCATCACCATATTTCTTTTGAATCTCCTCAATCTCGGGTTTCAAAAGCCTCATTTTTGCGGTAGAGATGTACGATTTATACGTAAAAATCAGCGTCAGCAACTTGATGTAAATCGTCAGCAGAAGGATGATCAATCCAAAATTGCTGATGAACCGGCGAAGGAAGTCAAAAGCCGGAATGACAATAATTTTGTTGACCCATCCAATGACTGTCCAGCCCAGTGAAAGCTGATCTTCCATCCCAAGGTCAAATTGGTTCAGGGTATTGTACTGGTTTGGTCCAAAATAAATTTTAGCAGGAAAAATCTCGTTCCCTTTGACATCCAGAGGAATTGTCAAATCGGCTGTCATTTCTGCAACATAGGAAGAATCCAGGTCTTTTTTCTTTGTGGAAATCTGACCATTCAAAAATGCCTGATCTGCAATCAAAACAGACGAGAAGAACTGTTGCTTGAATCCAACCCATTTCACTTTGGTTGACAGGGTCTTAGATTCAGATTTAGCCGGTGCAAGTTTATCTACGACATCCTTGTCAAACTTATAGTAGATGGTAGATTGGTTGTTTTCACCAAATTTCGACATCTTCTCCTGCCTTGGCATGTTGATACTCCAAAGAAAGTTGACATATTCGGAATTTGTGCCCGCCACCTTTTTCAAACCGGAGGTTTTAATGTTGAAATCCAGTTGGTAAGAATTATGTTTGAGGGTATAAGCATATTCAATAAAGACATCATTTCCAGCATCAAGTCGCATAGATACTGTTTTCGAATCATTCTGATTGTCTTTGTTGTATTTTTCCCTGCCCTCTTTTCCCTTTGGAACTTTACCCCCCAATACGGTGATTATCTTTTCGTTGACAGAAGGCTGAAAGAAAAAGTGATCTGTCTGAATACTTTTATTCTGAGAGAAGAAATTCAATCCAAAACGGTTTTCTCCGCCTTCAAAAAGCACAAGGGGTTTGCCATCAAACCTTTTGTAGTCTTTTAACTCAACAGAATATATTTTTCCACCTTTATTGGACAACACCACTTTCATCAGGTTGTTTTCCAGTGTAGTGAATTTTTCTTCACCTGTTGCGGCAACGGCAAAAACACCATAAAGACCTGTCAATTCGTTCTGAACAGTAGAAGCGTCTGATTTCGAAATGTCAGGTTTCACACTGGAGAGTTCTGCCTGTTTGGCATTGTCCTTCTCCCGGGTCAAGTCTGCAAGGGAAATGGAATCGTTCTTCAACCTCAGTTTCTCTATTTCTTTATCTGAAGGCTTGTTAAAATAACTGGCTGTAAATAAGATAGCAAATATGAGAACCAGTCCGGCAATGGTATTCTTATCCATAAATTAAATTGAAATTTTTTGTGCGTTTTTAATCACCGCCTTGATAAATGCAACAAAAAGCGGGTGTGGCTGAAGTACTGTACTTCTGTATTCAGGATGAAATTGTACCCCGAGAAACCAGGGATGATCCGGGATTTCGATGACTTCAACCAAATTAGTATCCGGATTGATACCGGTAGCTTTCATGCCCGCCTTTTCAAACTGTGATAGATATTTGTCATTGAACTCATATCTGTGACGATGGCGTTCTGATATTTTGGATTTTCCGTAAGCAACATATGCAATAGAATCTCGTTTCAGGTTACAGGCATATGAACCCAACCGCATGGTACCGCCCTTGTCAACGATATTCTTTTGTTCATCCATTAAATCGATCACGGGAAATTCAGTCAACTGGTTCATTTCGGTCGAGTCAGCACAAGCCATTTTAAGCACATTTCGGGCAAATTCAATGACTGCGATCTGCATTCCCAGACAGATTCCAAAATAGGGGATTTTTAATTCCCGGGCATATTTGGCTGCAGTAATTTTTCCTTCAATTCCCCGGTGTCCAAAACCGGGAGCAATCAAAATACCCTGACAGCCTTTAAGTTTTTGTTCAATATTGTCTTCGTTGATCTTTTCGGAATGGATCCATTCCACCTTAACCCTGCATTCGTTGGTTGCACCCGCATGTATAAGTGCCTCTGCGATTGATTTATATGCATCTCTCAATTCAACATACTTACCGATAAGCGCGATTTTAACCTCTTTTTTAGGATTCTTGTAACGGAAAAGGAATTCATTCCAGCTTTTTAGATCAGGCTCGTTGCCCAGCGGCAGACCCAATTTTTTCAAAACGATCTCATCCAGTCTTTCGTCCTTCATCCTGATTGGGACCTCATAAATCGTCGAAACATCGATCGATTCGATGACCGCTTCCTTGCTGACATTGCAAAACAGGGCTACCTTACCTTTCAGGTCAGGTGTCAGTTGATGTTCAGTCCGGAGGACCAGCACATCAGGCTGTACTCCATTTTCAAGCAACTGTTTGACGGAATGCTGTGTAGGTTTTGTTTTAAGTTCACCTGATGCAGACAGGTACGGAACCAGTGTCAGGTGGATAATCAGGGCATCTGTCCCCAGTTCCCACTTCATCTGACGAACTGCCTCGATATAGGGCAATGATTCAATATCGCCTACAGTCCCTCCAATTTCGGAAATGACCACATCAAATCTTTTCTTCGAACCGAGGAATTTAATATAACGCTTGATCTCATCCGTAATGTGCGGAATGATCTGAACCGTTTTTCCAAGATAGTCGCCTCTGCGCTCCTTATTGATCACAGACTGGTAGATTCTGCCTGTCGTGACATTATTGGCCTGCGAGGTGGGTGAATTGAGAAAACGTTCATAATGACCAAGATCGAGGTCTGTTTCAGCCCCGTCTTCAGTGACATAACACTCCCCGTGTTCATAAGGATTCAGTGTGCCGGGATCGACGTTGATGTATGGGTCGAGTTTCTGGATAGTTACCTTGTACCCCCTTGCCTGAAGCAATTTGGCCAAAGATGAGGCAATAATACCTTTTCCCAGTGATGAAGCGACTCCTCCTGTTACAAAAATGTACTTCGTGGTAGACAAATCTTTCCTGATTTAATGTGTTTTAAAGCACGCAAAGTAACGAATAAAAAATGTAAAGGCAGAATCTGACAGCAAAAAAAAGCAAGCCGGATTCTAAATCAAAGACCCGCTCCTGGATGGGAACGGGTCCTGTGAAGTGGTTTATAATCAATTGATCTCTTCCTGTTCATCAATGATTTTCATCCTTGATTTGAGTTGATCAATTTGAGCTTTTAACTTATCTATCTGATCGTTCACCCCCCTTACAAGCGATTGGGCACCTTCAGAGGTACCGAAGAAACCAACGTTGTTGGTGAGTGTATTGATGTCGTTTTCAAGTTGTCTGAGTCTCACAGCGTAACGGTCGCGCTCGGTATTGATTTTAGACCAGCCTCTGGGTACAGACGCAAGATGTTCAATTTTGGATTTGAATTTGATCAGGTTTAAATCCTGATCGTCTATCTTGATTTTATTGAACTGGTTGTCAATCGCATCATGGTACTTATTTTGCAGCTCCTCTTTTTTCCGGAAAGGAACATGACCAATTTCAGCCCATCTGTCCTGGAATTTTTTCAGGGCAGCAAGATCATCTTTGGCAATTCCCGCAGGTTTGTATTCCTCAATCTCGGAAATAAGTATCTTTTTTGCTTTTAGGTTCTCATCCTGATCGCCTGTGACACCTGAAAAATGAGTTTGTTTTTTGTTGAAAAACTCATCGCAGGCAGTACGAAAACGCTTCCAGATTAATTCGGATTGCTTTCTTGGAACCGGTCCAACCTCTTTCCACTTTTTCTGAAGTGTAATTAATCGATCCGTTGTGGCCTTCCATTCTTCGCTATCTTTCAGTTTTTCAGCCTGTTCACAAATATCAACTTTCAATGCCAGATTCTGAAGCAAGTGCTCTTTGCTCTTGTTCCAGAAATTGCGTTTGTTTTGAAAGAAGGTATCATTGGCAGCTCTGAAACGATCCCAGATTTTTGAATTCTCTTTTCTGGGGCCAAAACCTGTTTTCTTCCACTCCTCCTGCAGGAAGATGACCTTTTCGGTCACATCGTTCCATTCGCGAGGATTATCAGAAACGAAAGTAGAGAGCTCTTCTGCCCTTTCGCAGAGTTCTATTTTCTTTTGAAGCTGCTCTTTCTGAACAGAACGTTCCTGTTCGAAATGCTGCTGGTATCTTTTGTTGATAACTGAAGTAGCGGTTTTAAAACGATCCCACAGTTCCTGTTTGTGATCGCGCGGCACTGGACCAATCTCTCTCCAGGATTCATGTAATTTCTGGAGTTCCCTGAAAGTCGCCAGAGGCTCATCTGACGCAACCGACAACTCTTCAGCCTTGATGCACAAAAGCATCTTTTGATCCATGTTGCGTTTCAGATCAAGGTCACGCAATTCACGGTCGATTTTCACAAAATCATAAAAACGTTCGACCTGATAATGGTAATTCTCCCAAAGATCTTTGACTTTAGACTGTGGAACCTGACCAATGGCCTTAAATTTTATTTGTAGTTCATTGAAAAGCTGGAAAGTATTATTCAATGAATTCTCACTGTTCACGAGTGTTTTGATCTCTTCAATGATCTCCATCTTCCTGAGATAATTCTCCTCCTTCACTGCTTCCAGCTTTTTGTTGGATTCGTAACGGAGATTTTTGTATTCCCTGAAGAGATCTTTTAATTCTTGTTCAAAAGGATCAGAATCCGGCAGAAATAGTTCTTCTTCATGCCCTTCCGCGACATAGGCAGCTTTTTGTTCTGCCAATTCATGATTTCTGATTTTATAAAAACAGGCCTTGATGGCATCTGCATGAGGTTTGATCACATCCACATCCCCCTCGCCGATGATTTTTCTAAGGGTATTGATCAGGTTGATCTTGTTGTAAGATGAATAATCGTGAATCGGAAGGCCATCCGCAGAAGGCTCATCATCATGAAATGGATCATCATCTTCATCAGTATGATCTAACTGAGGTTCAAGGATTGCATCCGTTAATTCAGCTTCTGTTTCATGAACAGTTACTGAAACCGGAATTTCTGCAGGCTCAATAGAAACTTCTGTTTCGGCTTTAGGTTCTTCTGTTGCAACTTCCTTGGCTGAAGCTTTTTTCCGGGTTGATTTTGGTTTGGTAACAACTACAGGTTCAGGTTCGGTTAAAGGCTCAGATTCTGCAGGAACAGGCTCATTATCAGGAGTTGACTCATTGCTTTCAATTGTTTCCGCGGCAATGACTGGCTCTGATTCCGGTTTTTCTGTTGCAAGATCCTCTTCTAAAGCTTCTTCATTTTTTTCAATAGTTTCCGAAGTACCGCTTGTCTCTGCAATCTGCTCTCCGGTAACTGGTTGCTGTTCATTTTCCGGTTCAGTAGCAGGATTGTTCAATTCTTTAGATTTCATCAGCATTTTATTAGGGCCGTTAAGCCAGGATGGATGTACATTATATTCAGCACGAAAATAGATAATTACCAGTTAATGTCAACTGTTTCTATCACATATTTTTAGATTTTTTTCAAATAGCATTTAATTCGACGGAATCTGAGCATGAGATACTTTTTTTACCTTTGCCAAAAATTGTATTTATGCGCATAGATATCCTGACGGTTGTTCCCGAATTACTTGAAAGTCCGTTTAACCATTCCATTCTGAAACGGGCTAAAGAGAAGGGTTTGGCTGAAATTTACATCCACAATATAAGGGACTGGGCTACGGATAAACACAAACGGGTTGATGATTACGCATTTAGCAAGGGAGCAGGCATGGTCATGATGGTCGAACCAATTGACAGGGCCATTTCAGAGTTGAAAGCTGAACGGAACTATGACGAAATCATATTTCTCACACCTGATGCAGCCAAATTCACCCAGCAGGATGCGAATCAACTCTCTATGAAAGGTAACCTTTTGATCTTATGCGGACATTACAAGGGAATAGATCAACGCGTCAGAGACTACCTGATTACCAGGGAATTTTCGATTGGTGATTATGTCCTGACAGGTGGAGAGCTGGCAGCAGCCATTATTTCGGATGCCATTGTACGACTTTTACCCGGAGTGCTTTCCGATGAAACTTCTGCCCTTACCGACTCATTTCAGGATGGATTGCTTACACCGCCTGTTTATACCCGGCCCGCGGAATACAAAGGCTGGAAAGTCCCTGAAATACTACTTTCTGGCAATGACCAGTTGATTGATGAATGGAAAATGGACCAGGCAATAGAACGTACGCGACGGATCAGACCCGATCTGCTCAGTCACGATTGAGCGATTGTTTTCCACAGATCGCAGTGAAATTGCAGTATTGGCAGTGTTCCTCCACACTGGTCTGACTGAATGGTATTTCCGGATTGAAAATCTCTTCCAGCAATGCGATCAGCAAAGGTTCAAATTGATGTTTCAATTCGGTATAATTGACCTCTCTCAAACCACCTTCCTTGATCTGAAGCCTTCTGTCCTCTTTCTTGAAAATATTTTTAAGGCAGTATATCGCCGGATATATCGAAACAGATCCTGGGTTCAACTGATCCCATACCAATCCATAAACCATAGTTTGAAAAGCTGCCTTGTTCCTTTTTTTGGCTTCCTTGTCGAACAAATCCTCCATTGTACCGAAAACATGCTCGGTTGCACCTGTTTTGTAATCAATTATCTCGGTAGAGCCTGATACATCATCAATTCTGTCAATCACGCCGCCGATGCGAACGACTTTTGTTCCGTTGAAAATACGTAAAGTCGCATGTACATTTTGCTCCAGTCCCTTCAAAACAAAGGGTACTCTTCGAAGATCGACCCTAATCGTTTGCAGAACCATTTTCCGGATAACCTCAAACACCAGGATATTCCTGCCTGCCAGGGAAAGTTGATCTTCAACTCCCCTGGATTTGAAAAAACAGGTATTAAATGCCTTTTTGAGTTCGTCACCTATCAACTCTTCGTTTTCGATCAATGTATTCAACATTTTTTCATCGATCGATTTGTTTAAAAATGGCAGGTACAAACTCTCCATTACCGCATGAAACAGCGTTCCGAACATTCTGGCATCCACCTCTTCAGAAACCTCTTCCTCCTCCTGGATACGAGCGATATACTTGAAGTAATAGCTTAAAGGGCATTGCAAATACTGATCAAGAGCCGTTGGTGACATTCTTTTGCCACTCTCCAAAAATCCGTTCAGTATCTCTAAAACCTTGCCCTTTTTTTCGACCGTAACCGGATGGTATGGAACAGGGTCAATGGTACTTTCCATCCCGGTTTCCGTTATATGAAAAGGAGATTCAAGCAGTAACTGGTAAAGGAAACGGCTTTTCTCTCCGGTCTTGAGACCATTACTTCCGGAATTATAGACAAAGGTTACATTTTCGGCCCGCTGCAACAGCCTATAAAAATAGTAGGCATACATCGCGTTCTGCTCTTCAAGGGTTGGGAGACCAACTCCCCTGCGAAGATGGTAAGGAATGAACGACCCGGACACATTCGCTTTCGGCATAATTCCTTCATTAACAGATAGTAAGACTACATTTTTAAAATCAAGTGTCCGCGTTTCCAAAATTCCCATAACCTGAAGTCCGCCCAGCGGCTCACCCTCAAACGAAACGTTCAAGGCATTGAGATATTGAAGCAAAAGATGATAAAATGTTTCCTTGGACAGGAAATCCTTTGATCCCATGATGGCTGCACCTTCAGAAAATAATGTTGCATTCAGTTTATTGACTGAAAGATAGATCTGATAGAGATATTCCTGGTAATAAACCGCATGATTTTCTTCATCTTTTTGTTGCCAGAACATGAAAAGGTTGTGCAGAATAGCGAGAAAATAGTCAGGCAACTCCGAGACCGTATCACGACAGACAAAAATCTTGCTGAAGAGTTCGTTGTCACACAATTCAACTTCGGAAACAAAAAGCATATTATTACGAACAATAATATCAACAATCGACTTACATTCAGTAGGATATACTGCTTGAATCAACTGATTATTTAAAATATCTACCACACTTTTGTAATGAAAAAACAGGCGGTTCCCTTCTCTCTGGTTCTTTTTTTGAAGAGAGACCAAATGGACCATCAGGCTATAAAGCGGTGTCTGTTTAAGCGGAAGTCCCATCGTAACATTCACTTTTAGAATATCGTCGGGAAGGGCCGACAGAACAGGCAGGAGCAACTCCTCATCGCAGAGAACAATGGCAGTGTCATCAAAATCAGACGACTTTCCATCCAGCAATGAAATTTCCCTTGCAGCAATTTGTGCCTGTCCCATTTGGGAAGGGGTATGGAATATTTGAAGTTTTCTTGGAAATTGAAGTCTGTTGGTCAGAAAAGGACGATCAGCCGGTGGAAATAATTTCAGATTTTCACGCATAAACAGGCCGGCTTCCTGGTTAAGGTCATTCAAATAATATTCATCATAATCCCAGTAAAAGGCAATATTACCCCTTTCCTGCATCGATTGGAAGAGTCTTTTTTCGCAATTGTTCAGCGCATTAAATCCAGCTACAACGAAATTTCTGGAAGATAACCATGTTGATTGCAAATAATCCGGGTTTTCAACCGCATCACGGAAAAGCATCCCTTCATAGGCTATTTTTCCGGCAAAGAGTTCGACTCTTAGCTTTTGATAAATCGGATAAAGCACTTGCCAAAGACGTGCAAATTCTTTCTGGTCGCTTTTTTGATCTCCGGTAGTCAGACTTTTCCAAAAATGCTTGATCTCCTCTTTTCTGTCATCATTCCAATCATTGAAATGTTCGTCAATTTCCTTCAAATCAGTGATGTTCGTGAACAATAACTCGGAGTCAACCAGATACTTATCTACCTGATCAAAATCATGAAGCAACATTTCACCCCACAAATAGAATTCATCGAATGTTTCTTTGGAACCACTCAATTCGGAGTAAATTTTGAACAAGCGAAAAATAAGTTGCAATTCATCTTCCCGCTGTAAGGGAGAGATATTTGAAAAAAGCTCCTGAATGGTGATGATCTCCGGAGAAAAAATGGGGCCAGAAATAATCCGATTCAGGTATTCAGTAAAAAAAAGTCCTGCACGGCGGTTTGGAAAGACCACAGTAATATTTGTAATATTCTGTCCATGAAGTTGATACAGTGAATTTGCTATCTGTTTTAAAAAACAATCCTGAGAATAGTCCATAGGTTATAACAACTGTTACTTTGTCCGGGGAAGTAATAATTTGTTTAAAATTGCTCATTATTTCTGAGAAACGTTTTCTCTGTTCAGATTTTTTCGATCCGGGTAACTTCGGATGACAATAATAATATTTCATACGGAATTCGCATGTTGATATTATCATTTCGGTTGGTGTTTTTCAAAAATGCTCATTTCATTTCTTCCAAAGTTTGGCAAATCGTGGCTAATTATTACATTTGGTACTAAACATATTTCCTTTACAAACGTAATATGGATCAATAATAAAATTGTATGGATAAATTTTCCCTAGTTGGCAATCAGGAAATCAGCGCCGTTGAAGAGATGTACAAGAATTATCTGGAGAATCCGGGTAGTTTGGAGCAGAGTTGGCGTAATTTTTTTGAAGGATTTGAGTTGGCCAGAAAATCTTATGTTGATCAGGCAGTATCTGCCGCAGATGAAAACAGAATACAGAAGGAATTTCGGATACTTAATCTGATCAATGGATATCGGCAACGAGGACACCTTTTCACGAGAACCAATCCTGTCAGAAAACGAAGAACCTACTCGCCTACCCTCGATTATAAAAATTTCGGTTTGGAAGAATCCGATTTGGGCACAGTTTTCCATGCTGGAAAGGAAATTGGTATTGGCAATGCCACTTTAAAGGATATTATTTCGCATCTGGAAGCTACTTATTGTGAATCAATCGGTGCCGAATTTCTCTACATGCGGCAACCCGAACTGATGGATTGGCTGAAACAAAGGATGGAAAGTTCCAAAAACAGCGAAGTTTTTACACCTGAACAGCAAAAGCATATTTTTTATCACCTCAATATTGCCGTAAGTTTTGAGAGTTTTATCCACAGAAAATTTGTCGGGGCCAAGCGGTTTTCGCTGGAAGGTACGGAGGCACTTATTCCTGCACTTGATGCCATCATCGTTCATGGTGCTAAATTAGGCATGGAGGAATTCGTGGTAGGAATGGCACACCGTGGAAGATTGAACGTTTTGGCCAATATTCTGGAAAAACCTTATAAAAATATATTCAAAGAATTTTATGCAACTGAATATGAGGAAGGTATATCTCTCGGAGACGTAAAATACCATTTGGGCTTCGAGAATATTGTAACCACCGACAACGGCGAAAAGGTAAAATTAAGCCTGATCCCCAACCCTTCGCACCTTGAAACTGTAGGTGCGCTGGCGGAAGGCATGGTCCGCGCCAGAATTGATCAGCATTACAACGGAGATTTTGGAAAGATTGCGCCGATTATCATCCACGGGGATGCGGCCATTGCGGGCCAGGGTATTGTTTACGAAGTGGTTCAAATGGCTCAGCTTCCAGGATACAAAACAGGCGGCACATTACATCTCGTCGTCAACAATCAGGTTGGATTCACCACCGATTATCTGGAGGCGCGTTCAAGCACCTATTGTACCGATGTTGCCAAAGTAACACGCTCTCCGGTATTTCATGTCAATGGAGATGATGTGGAAGCTCTGATTTTCACTGTAAAGCTTGCACTTGAGTTCAGACAGCATTTCCAGTCGGACGTATTCATTGACATTCTATCCTACCGCAAATATGGTCACAATGAAGGTGATGAACCACGTTTCACTCAGCCTCTTTTGTATAAGACGATTGCCGGACACCCCAATCCACGAGATATTTTTGCCAAAAAATTGATCGAATCGGGTGTAATGACCCAATCCGAAGTAGATAAAGAAATTGCAAGATTTGATTCCCAGCTTGAAGATAACTTTGAGGCGAGCAAAAAAATTGATAAACTCAACATCAAAAATTTCCTGGTGGATGAGTACAAGCAGTACCGATTTCCGGAACCGAGCGAGATATATCAGGTTCCAACTGCCATTTCTGAAACGAAGTTGTTGAATCTGGCTAAAAAAATCAACCATCTTCCCGCCGACAAGAAATTCTTCAGCAAAATTGTCAAGCTCATGGACGAGCGAAATCAGATGATTGCCTCCAACAAGGTAGACTGGGCACTTGGAGAATTACTTGCTTATGCTTCACTTCTCAACGAAGGGATTCCGGTTCGATTAAGTGGCCAGGATGCGCAACGCGGAACATTTTCCCACAGGCATTCTGCTTTAGTTTTGGAGGATACCGGTGATAGGTATTTTCCGCTTCAAAATATATCCGAGGAACAAGCCGAATTCACTGTGCTCAATTCACCACTGAATGAATACGGCGTGATGGGCTTCGAATATGGCTATTCAATGGCTTATCCAAAAGGATTAACCATTTGGGAAGGTCAGTTCGGTGACTTCGCCAATGTGGCGCAGGTCATCTACGACCAGTATATATGTTCTGCAGGAGAAAAATGGGGCATCATGAATGGACTCGTTCTTCTGCTCCCTCACGGGTATGAAGGTCAGGGACCCGAGCATTCCAGTGCAAGAATAGAAAGGTATTTATCGCTTTGCAGCAATTATAACCTGCATGTGGTTGTCCCGACAACCCCTGCCAATCTTTTTCACCTTCTCCGACGACAAGTTATTGGAGATGTGCGTATTCCAATGATTGTGTTTACTCCGAAGAGCTTACTTCGTCATCCAAAAGTAGTTTCTTCGCTCGATCAACTCACCAAAGGAGGGTTCGAAAAACTGATCTCTGACAAAGAAGTCGGTCAGGGTAAAGCTGAGGTAGTAGTCTTCACTTCAGGGAAAATCTATTTCGAACTGATCGAACGCAGGGAAAAACTGGGAAAAATGAACGTAGCCATTCACAGGGTGGAACAAATATCGCCATTCCCTGCTGAAGAAGTACGTGATATAATATATAATAACTCTCAATCCAAAAGGTTTTTATGGGTTCAGGATGAGCCTGCAAATATGGGAGTATGGCCGTATCTCTTCAGAAAGTTTCCGGAACTGGGACTTGAGTTGGTCAGTCGTCCGGAAAGCGCCAGTCCGGCCGCCGGATTGGTTGAAAAACACAAGAGAAGACTGGAACGGATTATGGATTCTGTATTTTTTTAGAATAACCTTGTATATCCTTTGTGATTACCTTTGACTGCTTGGCTGTTTCTGTTGTTTTAAATCAAAAAAAAGAGCCAAAGGATTTCATCCAGGGTAATTGGAAAATATTTAAAGAATAAAAATATGATCGTTGAAATTAAGGTTCCCACCCCGGGAGAGTCTATTACTGAAGTGGAAATTGGCAAATGGCTGGTCGAAAATGGCGCAATTGTCAGGAAAGATCAGGAACTCGCTGAAGTCGAGTCAGACAAGGCCACATTGTCGCTTATTGCTGTGGCTTCAGGTCAGGTGAATATTCTGGCAAAGGAAGGTGATCGGGTTCCTGTCGGCAGCGTAGCCTGTACCATTGATACAGAAAAGAGCCCTTCGCCAATACCGGAAAAGGCTGCAACAACAGAGTCTTCCACCAAGGAAACAGCTAAGAAGTCTGATATTGAAAAAGATAGCAAGGCGGAAATCACCATGAAGGCAGCTGTCACTCAAAAAGAGTCAGAGACAGTGCTAAAAATGACTCCAACAGCCAAAGCAGTCATGGAACAAGCAAGCATGTCTATTGAAGACGTACTGGCCGGGATACACAGACTGACCCGGAAGGACATGGAACAAATTGCAGGTGCATATACAAATCCTGTAAATCAAGTTGTTGAAGCAAACAGAACAGAGGAACGTGTTTCCATGACCCCTCTCAGGCGTAAACTAAGTCAGCGATTGGTGGCAGTTAAGAATGAAACAGCCATGCTTACCACCTTCAACGAAGTGGATATGAGCAAAGTCATGGAGTTGCGGAACAAGTACCAAAAAGTATTCACAGAAAAGCATGGTTTTAAACTTGGATTCAATGCTTTCTTTGCGAAGGCCGTCAGTCTGGCCCTCCTTCAGCACAATTCGGTTAACTCCATGATAGACGGAGAAGAGATAATCACACCAAAATACCACGACATTGGAATTGCCGTTTCAAGCCCGAAAGGATTGATGGTACCAATCATCAGAAATGTGGAGACCCTGAGTGTGGCCCAAATCGAAGGTTCGATCAAGGATCTGGCAGAAAAAGCCCGCGACAAACGGTTAACGGTTCAGGAAATGACAGGTGGAACCTTTACCATCACCAACGGTGGTGTTTTTGGATCCATGATGTCTACTCCGATCATTAATCCGCCGCAAAGCGCCATTCTCGGCTTGCATGCCATCAAGGACCGCCCGGTCGCCATCGACGGAAAAGTGGAGATCAGGCCGATGATGTATATCGCATTATCCTATGATCACCGGATTATCGACGGCAAAGATTCAGTTGGATTCCTGGTCAAAGTGAAGGAGATGATTGAAAATCCAACCAAACTTCTATTCAGTGGCAAGGATGCTGAAGAAATACTTCTGGGTCTATAACCGGGGATAATAACTGATTTGGATTAAAAAAGAAGAACGCCGCAATGTTGATTGCGGCGTTCTTCTTTTTTAATTTTCAATCATCTATTCGCCTTCGACGGGAGTATTTATTTCTTCTTCAGGAGTTGCCTCATCAAAATTCAGTAAACCCTTTTCCTGCAATAGGTTATACCAGGTTAATACTTTCTTGATATCAGAAACATACACCCGTTCCTTGTCAAAATCGGGCAGTACTTTTTCGAAATATTTTTTCAGTTCTTCAGGTTTGGAATTGGATTGAATGGCTGCACCACCATTTTCCTGATCCGAGATTTTCCTGAACACCTGCTTCAAGGGGAAATCCTCATGGGTAGTGTAAATGGCAATGTCCTCAAGCGTACTCATTTTGGCGCTCGCGAATGCAGTTTGCTTCTTACCAGTGAGCAGAGATTCGACAATCACCCCGTTTTTCCCTTCAGACAATACTTTAAATAATCCCGGTTGCCCGGATATAGCCAAGATACCTTTTAACATATTATGATCAATTTATTGACAGGCAAAATTAAGAAGAATTTTCGATTTAGCGCGCTGGTCTCTATTTCCGGTACGGAAAAATCAGATTTTAAATCAATGGGGTGTTCAAATCTGCTAATTGTCTTAATACTTGCCGGAAATTCAAAAATTTTCCTGCTTGTGTTTCTCCACTCCAAAACTTTGGCGAACTTTGCACCCGTTAATCTATAGATCTGAATTATCCACGTGAATATTTTCTCACCAACCGAAAAGGATTACTTTGGGGATTCCATAAGGCAACTAAAAAACAAATTACTATTACATGAACAAATTAAAAATGGTGGTGACCGACCTGGATGGCACCTTGCTGCAGACCGACCATTCGATCAGTCAGGTAGATATGGATACGCTCAACCTGCTTGGCGAACTTGGTATTTGCAGGGTTGCCGCTACGGGAAGGAATCCCTTCAAGTTGCGGAGAGCCATTTTTCCATCTCACCCTTTTGATTACGTAATCTGTTCATCAGGTGCCTGCATCATTGACTGGCGCTCACAGGAAATCATCCGGGCGATCAATTTTCAGGAGCAAATATCAGAGCAACTAATTCAGTATCTTATAGAAAAAGAGTACAATTTTAAAGTTGCTGATTGTTTTCCGGATAACCATAATTTTTTCTGGTCGAAAAATCACGAATGTCCTGAAATTGAACGCTATATACAGGTGCATTCAGAAATGGGAAAAGCAGAAGAGGTTATTCCCGGAAAAAAATATAGCGCTTCTCAGCTGCTGCTGTTTTTTCCAAAGAAAAGCAGCAGGTTTGATCAGGTTAAAAAGGAGTTGCTTGGCCGTTTTAATGAAATCAGTATCATCAAAACCACTTCACCCTTAGATGAAGACTGGACCTGGATGGAAATCTATCCGAAAGGTATTTCAAAAGCCCACGGAATAGAGGAAATCTGCCGTTTAAAGAGGATTCAAAGGTCAGACACACTTGGCATCGGGAATGACTTCAACGATCTGGAAATGCTTAATTTCACCCAGCTTTCGTATGTGGTGCACAACGCACCGGATGAACTTAAAGAAAAATTTTTGATATCACTCCCCTATCACGAAAATGGATTTTCCCATGCAGTAAGACAGCATCTGACAAAAGAGAAAGGTTAGATACGAATTGGCCAAATAAGAAAATGGGGCCTGCGCAGTCTTGGGGGCCAATAATTAAAAAATTAAAGGACACAATCATGATCAAATGATTGTGTCCTTTGCATATTCCGCCTTTACTTTGAGGTTAATTTCCGACGAAATATTATTCGTGGCAAAACTCAGTCAGAACTCCGAATGTTGATTTTGGATGAAGAAATCCGATCGTTAATCCTTCCGCACCCTTGCGTCCTTTCTTATCGATCAGCTGAATGCCTGATGACTCTGCTTCAACGAGCGCTTCGTCCACATTATCGACAGCAAAAGCAATATGATGAACTCCCTGCCCTTTCTTTTCAAGGAATTTTCCGATCGGACCTTCCGGATCCATCGATTCCAGTAACTCAATTTTGGTATCCCCAACCTTGAAAAATGCAGTTTTCACCTTCTGATCAGCCACTTCTTCAATGGCATAACATTTTGATCCCAGCAGGGTCTCGTAAAATGGTATGGCAGTTGCAAGACTTTCAACGGCAATTCCTATGTGTTCAATTTTTGAGATGTTCATGACAGAATAAATTATTGTTTGAATTCTTTTGGGATAAACCTGTAATGTGAACCGAACCGTTCGAATGCTGCCTGATCAAGCATTTCCCTATGGTCTGGATGAGCTATGGAAATTAACAGCTTAGCCCTTTCCTGCATGGCCTTTCCATATAAATTGACGACACCCTGCTCGGTAACTACCCAGTGAATATTGGCTCTGGTGGAAACGACACCTGATCCTTCAATCAGGGTAGGTGTTATTTTTGACAGCCCTTTTTCTGTAATGGATGGCATCGCGATGATAGGTCTTCCGTTTTTCGAATATCCAGCTCCCCGAATGAAGTCAATTTGTCCTCCTACTCCGGAATAGTGCTTGATACCGATGGAATCAGCACAAACCTGACCGGTTAAATCAATGGCCAACGCAGCATTGATGGCAGTTACCTGATCAAGTTTGCGAATAACAGCCACATTGTTGGTATGCGACACGTCCATCATAGCCACCATCGGGTTATCGTCCACAAATTCGTACAGCGCCTTGGATCCCATTAAAAAAGAGGCAACCATTTTGCCTTTGTCAAAATTTTTCTTCCTTCCGGTGACAACTCCTCTTTCAACAAGGGGCAGAATACCGTCAGAAAACATTTCAGTATGAACGCCAAGGTCCTTGTGGTTGCCAAGCTGCGCCAGAACTGCATTTGGGATGCCACCGATACCCATTTGCAAACATGCTCCATCCTCTACGAGTGTTGCCACATTTTTTCCAATTGCAATTTCCATATCTGACAATGGATCAATGGAATGAGAAAAAATTGGTGAATGATCTTCGACGAACAAATCGATCATACTGACAGTAATCATTGCATCACCCCAGGTTCTGGGTACATTGGGGTTGACCAGTGCAATGACCTTATCGGCACATTCCACCGCGGCAAGTGTAGCATCAACAGAAGTACCGAGTGAGACAAAACCATGCTTGTCAGGCGGCGATACCATGATCATCGCAACATTGACCTTCAGGTATCCGTCACGAATCAATTTTTGTGTTTCACTTAAAAATACGGGAATATAATCCGCGTAACCTGCCTGTGTTTGTTTGCGAAGATTTCCGCCAACAAAAAATTGCTCGGCATTGAAAATTCCTTCAAATTCAGCATTGGCATACTCCACAAGACCCTCAATATGAATATGTTGTATTTTGACTCCATAGATTTCACCGGCCCGGCCTCGTTCAACCATTGCCTTGATTAACAAATGAGGTGTAACGGCCACACTGCTCAGGTGGACCCGGTCGCCTGATTTGATTATTTTAACCGCATCTTCTGCAGTTACATAATTAATTTGCTTCATTGATAATGCTTTACATTTTTTCTAAACGATTGCGAAAATACAATTATAATGGGTTGCGAAAAAATTAACAATCTGTCAGAAGTCCACATTTAATATAAAATTGACTTTGAATATTGAATTGAAAGTATCAGTTAAAAAGAAACAATAGCCGCTCGTCTCATTTTTTTTTCCTTAATTTGATTACTGATTGATAACAAAAACAAAGCGGAAAGGTATTATAAAGACATGTTCAGTATTATCAGTACCTGCCGATGTTCAGAGTGGTTAAATTGAGCGCGAAATTAGAATACAAAATAGATACAGATGAAGCAGTTTGATCTTGCAGTAATTGGAAGTGGGCCTGGTGGATTGGCAGCAACAATGCGGGCCCTTGATTTTGGAAAAAGTGTTTGCATCATCGAAGCCGGTCATCTGGGTGGAAACGGTATCATGAATGGTCCGCTTACTTCAAAAACAATGTGGGAGCTTTCTGCTGATTACGCGGTGGCTGCTGCGGTGGATCGAGGATACAGGTCTTCGGGTTTGCAGGTCAATTACAACCTGGTGAAAAAAACCGTCATGCAAGCTGCCAAAACCAAGCAGAATCAAATCCTTTCTCAAATTGAAACCTTCTCCGACGATGAAAAACATCCGGGAAGTATTACCTATAAACAGGGCTTTGCACGATTTCTTGACAAACACACCCTAGAAATTAAAAGCCAGACAGGGATCGAAACCATCAGTGCTGAATATATTATAATAGCTACAGGGTCAACACCACGACCCCATCCTGATCTGCAAATCGACCAGAAACAAATTCTTGACTCCGACGGAATTCTTAACCTGCAAAGCTTTCCAGAAAGAATGATGATCATCGGTTCAGGTATAATCGGATGTGAATTTGCCACAATTTTCTCCAATTTTGGTCAAACGGAAGTACATCTGCTCGACCGTACGCATCGGGTAATACCATTTGAGGATGACGATGTGAGCGATTTCGTTTCGAAAAATCTCCAGAAAAATGGTGTAATCATTCACCATACGGCTACGCTGCGGGCTGTCAGGAAGAAGAGCGATTATCTTGAAGTTGTGCTGGATTATGATGATGGTCACAGTAGTGTGGTGGAGATAGACATCATTCTGATCTCCATCGGCCGTGATCCAAATACTGCCGGTCTTTGCCTTGAAAATGCAGGAATCGAGACCACCAGCAAAGGATACCTTAAGATCAATGAAACCTGTGCACTCTCAAATTTTGGTGATTGCAACATCTTCGCAGCCGGCGATGTGACAGGGCAAAAGGCACTTTATGGCGTCGCTGAAGAACAGGGTCGCTATATTGTTGAAGCCATTTTTGGTCAATCCAATTTTATTCTGGATTATTCCCACATGCCAACATTGATGTTTTTCAAGCCTGAACTGGCTGCTGTTGGTGCCAATGAAAAAATGCTCCGGAGCAAAGGAATTCCCTACAAAGCTGCCTACTACTCCAACGAGTTGGTTAACAGAACCATTGCCATGAGAAATACAAGTGGTTTTGTAAAAATCATGGTCAGCAACGATGGCTCAGACCGGATACTGGGAATGCGGGCGGCCGGACCTCAGGCATCTGCCTTTATCGTATCCATTGCCTATCTCATCAATTCAGACATACGTGTTCAGGAAGTTTTGAGAAGCATTCACCCACATCCCAGTGTGACAGAAGGAATCCAGGAATGCCTTCGGGTTTTCTACAACCAGTCCATTTTCAAACCTCAGGCTTTTCCCAATCTGATCAAGGTGACTGAGTGGAAACCCTGAATCAATTCAACTATGGTGTAATTTAATCATCCAACCACTTGGTGATCATAAATGCTGGATAGTTTTAATATTTAAAATCTTTCCAGTTCAAATACTATCATTTGAAAAATAAATGCATTGTCATGCTAATCAATAATTTATGTAATTATTAATCCATCGAATTACCGAATTGCCGAATTGTCAACTGCTTTATGTTCAAATCTTAACCTATTTTTAATTTGCAACTTTTAATTTGTAATTCACTTCTCCCTATCTTCGCAGACGTTAAATCATAAAACCCTGCCCATGATCCTCTTTTTCAAGGAGACCATTAAAACCATTGCCGTTGGCACACAAGTTTCACTGAATCAATCTGATATCGAAAAGCTGATCTGGCTATTCGGAGAAGTCGATTGGATTCGCAACGACCTACTGGAAGGTCAGTTCGTCGGCCCAAGAAAAGAGATGATCACTCCTTGGAGCACCAATGCAGTCGAAATCACCCAAAATATGGGAATCAAGGGGATCGAACGCATAGAGGAGTTCTTTGCTGCCGATGAGCAGACACACCTCGATCCAATGCTTCAGGCAATGTACCACGGACTGGACCAATCCTTGTTCACCATTCATCACTTGCCTGAAACAGTCATCTACATAGAAGATATTTCAGCCTATAACCTTCGTGAGGGACTGGCATTAAGCGAGGACGAAATTCAGTATCTAGAAGAAGTTTCGGTCAAAATAAGCCGAAAACTAACAGACAGTGAGGTCTTTGGATTTTCGCAGGTCAATTCGGAGCACTGCCGCCACAAGATTTTTAACGGTCGTTTTGTCATCGACGGAGTAGAGAAGAGTTCTACTTTGTTTGAAATGATAAAAAAAACAACAAAAACCCATCCAAATACGGTTGTCTCTGCCTACAAAGACAACTGTTCATTTAGCGAAGGTCCACAAGCAGAGCAATTTGCTCCAATATCTGCTGATCAGCCCGATTTTTTTCAGGTTACCGATATCGATACCGTCCTTTCTCTTAAAGCAGAAACTCACAATTTTCCAACTACCGTAGAACCATTCAATGGAGCGGCAACAGGTACCGGTGGCGAGATACGCGACCGGATGGCAGGAGGTAAAGGCAGTTTTCCCATCGCTGGAACTGCGGTTTACATGACCTCCTACTCCCGCAATGATGAGAGTGACAACAGACCCTGGGAGCAACGTGTGGCACCCAGAAAATGGTTGTATCACGATCCTGAGGAGCTGTTGATCAAGGCATCCAACGGTGCATCTGATTTTGGCAACAAATTCGGACAACCGCTCATCAACGGATCGGTTCTTACCTTTGAACATGCTGAAAACCAGAAAAAATTCGGCTACGATAAAGTAATTATGCAGGCTGGCGGTATCGGTTACGCCAGAAAGGAAGATAGTCTCAAAGGTATTCCGCAAACCGGCGAAAGTGTAGTTCTACTCGGAGGTGACAATTATCGCATTGGCATGGGCGGAGGGGCTGTATCATCTGTTGATACAGGTGCTTTCGAAAGCCACATTGAATTAAATGCGGTTCAACGTGCAAATCCTGAGATGCAAAAAAGGGCTTACAATACCATCCGTGCATTGGCCGAATCAGGTAGGAACCCAATTGTTTCTATTCATGACCATGGTGCCGGCGGCCACCTGAATTGCCTGTCAGAATTAGTAGAAGAAACCGGAGGTCAGATATTCGTTGATCAGTTACCGGTAGGCGACCCAACCTTATCGGCGAGGGAAATCGTTGGAAATGAATCGCAGGAACGCATGGGATTCGTTACCGGCAAGGAAAATCTGGACTGGATCAAGCGTATTGCTGAACGCGAACGTTCTCCATTTTATGTGATTGGCGAAACTACCGGTGACCACAAATTCACCTTTATCAATCGCAAAAACGGGGAAAAACCCATCGATATGGAGTTAGCCACGCTTTTCGGAAAGCCTCCCCGCACGGTGCTCGAAGACGAGACGCCAACCGTAAAATACCTTAACATTTCCTACTCCAAAGAACTAATTACCAATTATCTGGAACAAATATTACAACTTGAATCTGTTGGATGCAAAGATTGGTTAACCAACAAAGTGGATCGCTCGGTTACAGGGAAAATTGCCAAACAGCAATGTGCCGGGGAACTGCAACTACCACTTAACAATCTGGGTGCTGTGGCCATCGATTACCAGGGAGTGAAGGGTATCGCCACTTCACTGGGTCATGCCCCTGCAGCAGGTTTGATTAGTCCAGGAAACGGCTCAGTGCTATCCATTGCGGAAGCGCTTACCAATATTGTATGGGCACCGCTTACTCTAGGATTAAAAGGAATCTCGCTTTCTGCCAATTGGATGTGGCCGGCCAAAAATCAGGGCGAGAATGCCCGCTTGTATCAGGCGGTTGAAGCAGCCTCTGACTTCGCCTGTGCATTGGGAATCAATATCCCGACGGGAAAAGATTCACTCTCCATGACTCAGAAATACAAGGACGAAGTAGTCTTTGCCCCTGGGACGGTGATCATATCCGCTTCCGGGGAAATCTCCAATATTGCGAAAATTGTAGAGCCAGTCCTGGTCAACGATCCTTCCAAGCAACTTTATTATATCGATTTTTCAAAATCGAAAAAGGCGCTGGGTGGTAGTTCGCTCGGACAGATTCTTTCGGCTTTGGGCGAAGAAACTCCCTCAGTCTCAGATCCTGCCTACTTTGCTTTGGCTTTCAATACATTACAGGAAGCCATACAAACAGGATTGATTGCATCCGGCCATGATATCTCCTCCGGTGGATTGATCGTTACCTTACTTGAATCATGTTTTGCGAATAGAGAAGGTGGTTTGAATATTGATTTATCCGCTGTTGGCGAGTACGACAGTGTGAAACTCTTGTTTAGTGAGAACCCTGGAGTGATCGTTCAGGCAAATGATCCGGTCAAAATGGAACTGCTGTTCCGCGAAAAACAAATTGCCTGTATTCCTATCGGTATGCCGGTTGACGAAAGAGTTGTCAGAATCAAAAATCTCTCAGAAGAATATCTTTTTGATGTTGACAATTTGCGTGAAAAATGGTTTAGGCCATCCTACCTGCTCGACCGGAAACAATGCGGTAACGATTTGGCTTTGAGTCGCCTGGTCAATTATAAAAAGAATAATCTTGCTTTCAACTTTGGCAAGTTCGCCGGTGATTATGCTTCAATGAACATTGATCCAAAAAGAAGGACCACCACAGGAGTAAAAGCAGCAATTATCCGGGAGAAAGGCGTCAATGGTGACAGGGAAATGGCATGGAGCCTTTATCTGGCCGGATTTGATGTCAAAGATGTGCACATGACCGATTTGATTTCCGGAAGGGAAACATTGGAAGATATTAGCCTGATTGTCTTTGTTGGTGGCTTTTCAAATTCCGATGTTCTTGGCTCAGCCATCGGTTGGGCTGGTGCTTTCAAATACAACGAACGGGCAAAAGCCGCATTGGATCAGTTTTATAAAAGGGAAAATACACTGAGTCTGGGCGTTTGCAACGGATGTCAGTTGATGGTTGCCCTCGATCTGATCTATCCGGCGAAAAAGCAGAAAATCAAGATGCTACACAACGCGTCACATAAATTTGAATCCGCATTTTTAAATGTAGACATTCAGGCCAACGAATCAGTCATGCTAAAATCACTTGCCGGCAAGAAACTCGGAACCTGGGTGGCACATGGCGAAGGAAAGTTTTCGATGCCTGAAGCAGAAGATCAGTACCTGATTCCAATGAAGTATTCGTTTGAAAATTATCCGGGAAATCCAAACGGATCTGATTTCAATACAGCCGCAATTTGTTCTGCCGATGGCAGGCATCTGGCCATGATGCCCCATCTCGAAAGGGCCATCTATCCCTGGCAGTGGGGCCACTACCCTTCCGATCGTAAGAACGACGAGATTACGCCATGGGTGGAGGCATTCGTCAATGCAAAAAACTGGATACTCAACAAAGGAAAATGAGAAAAGTAGAATGGGTATTCAATGGAACTGAGTACAACAAGATCAGAGGGATCAAGAAAGAAGGCCGCAATCTACATTGCAGCCTTCTTTCTTGAATCATTTATTTGAACCTTTCTCACATTAATCTTCAGGTACAAATCCCCTGCTTTCTGATCTTGTCAGAGATTGTGCCTGCTTGGATGAATCCTTAAATCCTTCTTCCGTTCTATAAATTTCGGATAGCAAATAGTCTGCTTCACCCAATCCATGGTCGGAGGCAAGATTAAAATATTCGATGGCCTTCTCCACATCTTTTTCAACAAGTTCACCCGAAGCATAAAATTCAGCCAGGTTGATCCAGGATTGTACAAATCCATTTTCAGCAGCTTTACGGTAAAGCTCCAGGGCAAGAGTTTTATTCTCGTCAACACCTTCTCCGTAATAATACATTCCTGCCAAATTGTATTGTGCCTGGGGATAATTTTTATCTGCTGCTTTTTTGAAATAGAAAAATGCCTTTTGATAATTTTTTTCGCCGGTTTCTCCAAAATACCACATGACCCCTAAATTGTAGGATCCCAGCATAAACCCGGAATCATCAGCACGGGTGTACCACTTGAATGCTTCCCCAAGATCAGCCTTTATTCCTTTTCCCTGATGATATACATTCCCGAGGTTATTCATAGCTTCGGCAATTCCGCCATTGGCAGCGACTTCATACTGTTCAATAGACTTTTCAGTATCCATCTCACAACCTTGTCCTGTTTCGAACAGAACTGCGAGATTAAATGCGGCCTTTGCATAACCGGCCGATGAGGCCTGCCGGTACCAGCGCAAAGCCTCCTTCAGATCCTTCTCAACCTTAACACCATTTTCATAATATACTGCCGTTTTAAACATGGCTCCTGGTACCCCTTTCTCCGCAGCTTTCAGATACCATTCAAATGCCTTGTCTTTATCTGCCCAATAGGTCTCTCCTTTTTCGTGCAACAGCCCTAGAATATAGCAGGCCCGTGGATGACCTGCCTCCGCAGCCTTTTTGAAATAGTCGCCTGCAGAGTATTTGTCTCTTTCGATCCATTCACCTGCAAGGCAAAGACTGGCATATTGATATTGTGCTTCAAGATTTCCTTTTTCCGCTGCCTTGCGGTAATAATCAACAGCTGTTTTATAGTTTTTATCTACCCCTTCTCCAGTCTCATGACGCTTTGCCAGTAGCACCATGGCATCAGCACTACCGTTCAAAGCTGCCTTTTTGAGCATGTCAACACCATGATAATCAGATTGCCTCAAATAATAACTCGCAAGAGCCTCTTGTGCTTCTGCAAATCCACGGTCGGCTGCCTTCTGGTACAAATCTAGGTAATCGTCCTGTGTGGTCTCTTCCTTCAGTTTCCCCATCAAAAATATTGCCTCAGAATAATCGGCTTGAACAGCTTGTTCCAGGTATAATTTCGCCTTATCCAGATTTTTTTCAGTATCCAATCCTATCAGATAAATTTTGCCCAATTTGAGGGCAACCTCCGAGGATACCGTTCCTTCAATCTTCGTCAGCCATACGAGGCTCTGTTCAATATTTTTTTCAACCCCCTTGCCTTCATACAGAAACAAACCAATTTTTTGGAAAGCGGGTTCATATCCATCATTCGCTGCTTTTTGATACCATTCGTAGGCTTTCTCCAATTTGACAGGTACCGTCATTCCCAGTTCGAAAATCTCACCTACTTTATACACTGCCGGAAGATACCCCTCCTTGGCGGAGGCATACCAATAGTCTACCGCTTCGTCTGTATCTTTGTAACCTCCTTCACCCGAATAAAGCAAACGTCCATAATTGTATTTGGCCACCTTATCGCCTCGCTCCGCTCCTCTTTCATACCATTCGAAAGCCTTGGCAGGGTCGACAGGAAGCCCTTCACCTTTTTCCCGCATACTTCCTATATAGTTGCAGGCCTCGGCACCCCCGGCACGAGCCGATTCAAGAAAAAATGGAACAGAGTCGGAATAGGATTGGAGCCGATCCACTCCGGAATAGTATTTAATCCCGATTTCAAGTGCTGCCTTAACAAAATCCTGATGATAACCAGACACAAAAAGATCTGTCGCCTCTTGTAAAGAAGGCGAATGATTGAAAATATCCAAAAAGATCATGCCTGGTTTAAAACCGGATTCAACACTTTTTTCAATTCGTTTGACACCCTTTTCCTTTATGCCCTTTTCGAGACTCTCAATACCGCGTCTGAAAGCCCGCGGGTATGTTTTAAAAATATCCTTGTTCACTGTATCTCCGTATTGATTCAATTTGGGTTTAAAAATAGCGAATAACCAACAATCTTAGCAATTTGAAAGCGCTAAAAAATAGATATGAATACTTTTATATTAATTTAGCAAGGCAATGCTTGAATAAGTAAGGTTTTTTTACAAGTACCCTGATTTCTATGGATCCGATAGTTTTGATTTCAAAATATTACAAGCCAGGGTCGAAGGCTTACGATATTATTTATGGCCATTGCCGGTGTGTGACAGACAAGGCATTGCTGATCGCTCAGAATCATCCGGAGCTAAACCCGGATTTGATTTTCATCGAAGAGGCAGCCATGCTTCACGACATTGGAATATTCATGACCAACGCACCCAAGATCTATTGTTTTGGCGACTATCCGTATCTTGCACATGGGTATCTGGGTCGTGAACTACTTACCGGACTTGGTTTTCCCGAGCATGGACTGGTATGTGAAAGACATACCGGTGTAGGAATTACCAAAGAAGAAATCCTCGAAAGAAGTTTACCATTACCGCTCAGGGACCTGATACCTGAAACTGTTGAAGAGCAGATTATTTCTTTCGCAGATAAATTCTACTCTAAATCCAATGATATTTTTGAAGAGAAATCACTTCCTGAGGTGCGAAAATCCATTTCCAAATTTGGAAAACCAAAAATTGATCGTTTTGAAGCCTGGTGTGAGCTATTCCTTTAGCTTTACTGAGAAATCACAGCGTAAGAGATAATTTAGGGGAGTTCCAATCTTTGGATGATAAACTTTTGCCTCTATCCCTGATCAATATTGTTGCTTGTCGTAGAAACTATCCTGTTTGCTAAATTTCAAATCCTGCAACATGGCTGCGGTAGCCCTGAGGGTGAAACTGTAACTTTGCCGGTATCCAAATGGAACAAGATTCAGCGACATTTGGAAACAGTGTAAATCCCTGAAAATGTTAAACTGAGTAAAAGACACCTCCATTTTTTGAACATCCAGTCCAGATGAGAACCCAATCTGCCATCCCTTGGTTAAACTCACATTCCCACTAAATTCAACGGTCTGGTTAATGGTTGGAGTCGCCTTTGGGTCAGGTTTGCTGTACCTCAGGCTATAGTCAAAACGAAAGTCCCAGGGAAGACTAAAATCAATATATTCAGGTATCTCAGGGTAATTTTTTCTTGCAGCATCAATGGCTTTCTGTTCTTCCGATTTGGGTAATGGTTTGCCGTCCGGACCAACTCCCAGTTTGAGCTTTTCTTTTTCCTTATCCTCCTTCGTCTTCGACTTGAAAGCATAACCAAACGACATGTTTGCACTCGTCAGTCTTGCCAGTTTTCCGTTTTGCTGAATCTGATAAACATTGATCAGGTGTCCGTTCTCATAAGCATATGGATCCAGAATAGCACCCATATTTACATCAATGCCAGCGACTTTTGTTCTCGCAGAAAGGTTGATATTGGAAAGATTAAGGGAATCGGCCGCCAGATTATAATTGGTAGCGAACGACAACTGATCGAGTAGTTTTACCCTTTTGTATTTGTCTTTGGAAACAGTATCATCAACATTCAACATCTTCATCTCCAAGGTATTGTTCACATTGAAACCGATCGACCCCGATCTTCCTTGTCCGGCTGTACCGTAAACACCTCCCTGGTGGTAAGGATATCTCAACGATACCGGCCTGCCCTGACTGTCGTAATACTCGACAGTTCCATACATATTATATCCAGGATCACTGAAATCGGGCTGCATGCTGAAACTCAGGCTGGGAGTCATTAAATGCCTGATTCCTTTGATATTGGATTTTGGATTTCTTGGCATATAATTCCCATACAATTTGGTGGATGCACCCACGCTTACTGAATAATCATAATCCCGGGTAAAACCATAAATGGTATCTGAAACCATAACAGTTTGCTTCACCGGATCCCAGGCCTTTCGGATCTGTTGAGTATACCATCTCTCATTGTAGCTAAAGGAAGGACTAACCATAATATACTTCAATAATTTAAATGAAGTACTTACCGGAATACTTTGTTTAACACCATTCTGCCAGTCCTTAACCAGGCTGGATTTCATAAGATTATATTCCTTTGCATTGATGGTATTCTGCATGTCGAATGTGTAGCTCATCCCAATCTTCTGGTACCACTTTTCCTTGCCCGATGCATTCTTGGTTTTAAAAGGATACAAACGATTGACATTGAAGGTCATCTGAGGCAAAGTCAGATTAATGGTCGTATCGCGGCTATTCTGCGAATGACGAAAGTTGGCAGACATCGTAAAAGGTGTATTCTCCCAACGTTTGGTATAAGCGATACTTGATTGCTTGGTATTGGTCAGGTAATTTTGTGTTGTATAGGCATTGTTCTGATCATACGTACTCGTTGAAAAATTGACACTCGCACTGAATGTCTGATTGGGACTTGCCTTGGAATCCATCGAATGGTTCCAGGTAATGGCATAATCATTCTGTATCTTATAATCAGATAAACCCTTATCTCCGGTTACATTTTTGTAATAATTGAAATCCAGGCCTCCACTGAATTTGTAACGAAGGCGATAGTTGGTGTGAAACTTAAGACCTCTCGATCCTTTTGAAAATATATCTCCTCTCAGAGCAACATCGAAATAATCATTGGCAGCCCAGTAGTAACCCAAATCACGTAAAAAGAAACCACGGTTAATTTCTTCTCCATAGGTTGGCATCAGAAATCCGGATGAATAGCTGGGTGAGTTTGGAAAGAATCCAAAAGGAATAAATAAAAAATAGATTGGAATATCTTCCACAACAAGATAGGCAGGACCCGTTACAATTTTTTTATTGGAAAGCACTTTGGCCTTTGTCATCTGAAGATAAAAATGAGGATGTTCAGCATCACAAGTCGTATATTTTCCATCTTTCATGTTGTAGGTGGAGTCATTGACCAGCTTGGTTTTTCCGCTGTGAATGTACCCTCCCTCCTGCTCCGTCACAACACCATAAACGATACCCCTCTTGGTCAGAAAATTGTATCTTATTTCATCCGCTTCAAATTCCTGATCAGCTTGTTTAAAAATCGGCTTTCCTACAATTGTACCGGTAGAATCAGGCAAACCGGTTGCATGAATCACATTACTGTCGCGATTTAATTCAATATAATCCGCCTTCAGTTCAATATCCTTGTATTTTACCTGGGCATTCTTATACATGTAGATTTTGTTTTTGGAATTGTTGATGTTGATTTTGCCATCAGCCGTGTATTCAACAATCGCATCAAAATCACTGCCACCATTCTTATGCTTAATAGAATCCAAGGCAAGAGAGTCCTTGTTTAATGCTGTCAATGAGTCCCTTAAAGATTTATTACGATCTTTAGACAATTGCAATGCAGTTTTCTTCTGAAGGGTGACGGTGTTCCTGTCCTGAGTCTGTTTCTGGGCAAAACCAAAAGAATGCCAAAACAGAATCAGTAGAAACGTATATTTTAAATGTCGTATAGTGCCCAAATCTAATGAATTAGACCGTTTTTAATCCTGAATTTATTACTTCCGGTCTGATAGGCAAAAGTAAAAAATCCTAGCTGACTAAAAGGGTTCATTGATAAATAATTTAATCTTCTATTTTTGTATAGGTTTACAATATAATAATGATGCCATTTTCAGAATATATTCAAGTGATCAGAAAGAGTATGGTTCGTATCCGATTGATTGTCCTCGTCATCTTCGCTTTTTGCATCTTTGAGTCGGTTGTCGCTCAAAGAAGGGATACTCAACTTCAGAAAACCGTTGTCATTGACCCGGGGCATGGAGGAAAAGATCCGGGCACCGCTGTTGGTAAAGCAAGAGAAAAGGACATTGTCCTGGATATTGCCCTCAAACTTGGAAGACTGGTCAGACAAAATCAGAATAACATCAAAGTGGTATTTACTCGGGACGGGGACTATTTCATCCCATTAATGGACAGAGCGCAGATAGCCAACAAGATACATGCGGATCTTTTTATATCTGTCCATGCGAATTATTGCGGTAGCCCGGAAATAAACGGTACAGAAACCTATGTTCTGGGATTGCACCGAACCGAGGACAACCTGAATGTGGCCAAAAAAGAAAACAGCGTTATCTTACTGGAAGAAAACTACTCAAGGCGTTATGAGGGATTTAATCCCAATTTGTCGGAATCGTACATCATGTTTGAGTTGATCCAGGGCACCTATCTTGATCAAAGTCTGCGTTTCGCTTCCATATTGCAATCCAATTTCAAAGAATTGGCACAAAGACACGACAGAGAGGTCAGACAAGCAGGATTTTTAGTTTTGAGGGAAACTTCCATGCCAAGCGTTTTGATTGAAACGGGTTACCTAAGCAACAAAAAGGAGAATAGTTTTCTCTTAACAGAGGATGGGAGATCTGAAATTGCCCAGTCTATTTACGGGTCGCTGGTCAACTACCTGAACAAGATTGATTCGAAGGACAATTTGGTGATGGACACCATCAGCGATGGAAAAAAAACATCCAGCCAAACGAAAAAAGGGAAAATTCCGAAACCGTTGGACAAACCGCAACCGGAGACTGTATCAGTTAAAGAAGATCTGATTGCGCCTGAAGCAAAACCTTCCGTACATAATACCACTGCCGGATCTAAAGTAATTCAGACCGAGAATCAGACAGATTTGAAACCTCGTCTGCTTAATAAAACAACCTTTGCCATACAAATTGGAGTTTTCTCAAAGAAAATTGAACCCTATTCCAAAGTCTTTAAAGGAATTTTGCCTGTCAGGGAGATTATTCAGGATGGGAAATACAAATACATATGCAACGAAAGTGATTCTTTCAAAGAAACAAGTTCAAAATTCGTTACCGTCTCCAAAATCTTCCCTGATGCATTTATTGTATCAGTTAAGGACAACCATACCAGGATGGTAGGTGATGGTCACGGTAAAAAATAACAATACTTTTGAAAGTTAATTGGGAATTGATGTCTTTTTGAATTAAATCCTCTTTAACTTTGCACGCAGTCTTAGTTTTCCTTTCAGACCTTTATTCTAAAGGAAACAATGAAGAAAATAAATAACCTAATTACAAACAAAAAATAGTAACCAGTGAAAATCTCAAAAACATCCAAGATTGGTATTGTATTGACTATCAGCTTCGTTGTTTTGGTTTGGGGAATCAATTTTTTGAAAGGACGCGACATTTTCAGAACAGAGAAAGTATTCATTGCCAGGTATCATAATGTTGCAGGACTCGAAGCATCAACCATCGTTCAACTCAATGGCCTTAAAATAGGTTATGTGCGTGAGGTGTATTTTGCAGAAGATTTATCCGGAGACCTGATTGTCAAAATTGCAGTATTCAATAAATTCCCATTACCTGTTGGTACGATCGCTGAAATCGCGAGCAATGACCTCCTTGGTTCAAAGATTGTGAAATTGAATTTGGGTAAATCTTCAAAATTTTACCAGCACAACGACACCATCAAAACTAAAATAGAGAGTGACATCAAGAGTCAGGTAGCAGAGCAGATAGCACCTATCAAGGCCAAAGCGGAACGATTGATTGTGTCACTTGATTCAATTGTTTCAAGTGTCTCTCTGTTACTTAACAGCGAGACCAGGAGGAGTATCAGCAAAAGTATTGAGCAAATCAGTCTGACCATGGAAAACATGGAAAGGATCTCCAGCGATTTGAGTGAGGTGATGAATGATCAAAAAAATAACCTTTCAGCATCCATTGTCAACATGAAAGAGATGACGGATCAGTTTAATAAGGACTCCAAAGCATTGGGCCACATTTTAAATAATTTCTCTGCCATCAGTGATTCAATTAATCCAGCGGAGGTGAAATCCACCATGCATCACCTGAACGAGTCTGTTGCAGGATTGGAAACTATCCTCAAAAGCATCAACGAATCAAAAGGAACCATCGGACTTCTGGTAAAAGATTCTACCCTTTATAACCGACTGGCCGAATCGAGCGATAATTTGAATCAGCTGCTCATTGATCTGAAGAAAAACCCTCACCGATATCTGAAAGTATCAGCTTTTGACTTTGGGAAAGAAGTTTATCTGGCTCCGAGTGCAACTTATCATGTCAATGAAACAATTGACTTTAAAATTTTCTTATTCAGTTCAACTGTGAAAATTCCTTTAGAATCATCTGTATTTCAAGGAATTAAAAATATTACCGAAGAACAGTCGGGTTCCAAATTTCTATATTTTGCAGGGCAGGATAAGTCGTACGATAAAATTAGAATCATTCTAAATAAGGCGCAACTCTCTTTTCCTCAAGCATCTTTGAAAGCATATCAGAACAAAGAAGAAATTTCTTTAAAAAAAGCACTAAAAATTTGTTCAAATTGATTTTCAATTAATCTTTTTTAACTAATTTAACCCAACGAAATAAGATTGATTTTTATTGATATTTGCCTTCCGCAAAGTATTAAGCATCAAAAATTTAAGGTTTAAAAAAATATTGAATTATCGTTCTATAAGTACTTTGGCCTTTAATGTTTCGTATGTCTCTGATTATCAGGCACTTAGAATATTAGACAACAAATTTATTAAATATATATACAATTACATGATGAATACCTCCCTACATTTTAATTTAGTGTGATTCCTTCTTCTTACATTTTTTTCAGATTTTATTTATTCGAAATTATTTTACCAACACCTAAATGGAGAAAGATCACATCGGAATATGGGACAATTGTCTAAGGATTATTAAAGACAATGTCCCCAACATAAGTTACAGAACATGGTTCGAGCCGATCGTTCCGCTTAAACTTGAAAACAATATCCTTACTATTCAGGTTCCAAGTCCATTCTTTTATGAATACCTTGAAGAGCAGTACATCGATATTCTGAGAAAAACCCTCAGAAAAGAACTTGGTACAGGTGCGAAACTTGAATACAACGTAATTGTTGACAATAACAACAGCGCAAATAACAAGCCTTATTCCATCAAATTACCAACCAATCAAAATAATAACTTAAAGAACAAGCCTGTTTCTGCCTTACTGCCTTCAGAAGAAAGCGGAATCCGCAACCCGTTTGTCATTCCGGGCATACAGAAAATTCAAATTGATTCTCAATTAAAATCGGACAATACATTTGACAATTTCATTGAAGGAGAATGCAACCGTCTGGCACGCAGTGCCGGTTACGCGGTAGCTCAAAAACCGGGTGGAACCGCATTCAATCCTTTAATGCTCTATGGTAATTCAGGATTGGGCAAAACCCACCTGGCACAAGCCATCGGAATTGAGGTTAAGGAACGTTTTCCCGACAAGATAGTGCTTTATGTAAATGCAAATAAGTTCTTTATCCAGTTTTCCGAAGCAACCCGAAACAACTCACGCAACGACTTCCTACATTTTTATCAGATGATCGATGTTCTGATCATCGATGATGTACAGGAATTTGCCGGGAAAGAAAAGACACAGGAAACCTTTTTCCATATATTCAATCACCTGCATCAGTCAGGCAAACAGCTTATCCTGACTTCCGACAAATCGCCCATCGAATTGAAGGGAATGGAACAGCGACTGCTCTCCCGCTTCAAATGGGGACTGACCGCCGATTTGCAGGTTCCTGATTTTGAAACCAGGATGAACATCCTCCGGAAAAAAATATACAAGGATGGAATTGTTATCTCGGATGAAGTGCTTGAATACATTGCTTCCCATATCAATAGCAATGTCAGGGAACTGGAAGGTGCACTGATTTCTTTGTTGGCCCAGGCCACTTTGAACAGAAAGGAAATTACGCTGGATCTTGCCATCAAAATGATTAACAAATTGGTTAACAACACCAAGAGAGAGTTAACTATAGATTACATATCAAAGGTTGTCTCTGATTATTTTTGTATCCCGGTAGATTCGTTGGCTGTAAAAACCAGAAAGAGAGAAATCGTACAAGCCCGGCAAATAGCCATGTACTTTTCAAAGAATCTGACGCAGTCATCGCTCGCCTCTATCGGTTCACAAATTGGTGGTAAAGACCATGCGACTGTTCTTCATGCATGCAGAACAGTGACGAATCTGAAAGAGATCGATAAGAATTTTAGATTAAGTATTGATGAAATTGAAAATAAACTGAAAATGTAATTTTCGAATGAGCAGACTGAAAAGTTTGCTTTTTTTTTAACTTAAAATGGTTCTATTCAACAATATAAATGATGCTTTCTGACACTTATCTGACGATTACACAACCATCAGAAGGATTGTTTAAAGAAAAAGGAAGCAAATTTCTTTCTTTCGCTTTTTCTGTAAGGACCGAGGAAGAGATTAAAAATATTCTGGCTAGCATTCGGAAGGAGCATTATTCGGCCAGGCATTGTTGCTTTGCATGGAGTCTGGGACAAGATCACGAAAGGTACAGAGTCAATGATGATGGTGAACCTTCCGGAACTGCTGGCAGGCCTATTTACGGACAAATAGTTTCGCATAATCTCACTAATATTCTAGTAGTAGTTGTGAGGTATTTTGGGGGTACATTACTTGGAGTGAGCGGACTTATTCAGGCATATAAATTAGCGGCAGCGGATGCCCTCGACCATGCCCAAATTGTTACTCAGACTATTGAACATATATTAGATATCGATTTTGAATATGCTGCCATGAACGACCTGATGCTTTTAATCAAGGAGGAACAATTGGAAATAGTCAATTCCCAATTTGATCTTCAGTGCAGGATTACAATCAAGGTCAGATCTTCAAAACTGCTTGAAATTGAATCGAAAATTGAAAAGATTGAAGGCATCTTAACCCGAAAAACCTGACGGAATTGAAATCAAAAAAACTATATACCAAGGAACTATGAGCCAAAAAAGTTTAATCTCTATCACTGATTTTTCTAAGGAGGAATATCTGAAGATCATGGAGCTTTCCGCAAAATTCGAAGCCAATCCGAACCAGCAGTTGTTGAAAGGGAAAGTGATTGCCACACTTTTTTTTGAACCCTCCACGCGCACAAGACTTAGTTTTGAAACTGCCATCAATCGTTTGGGTGGGAAGATTATCGGTTTTTCGGATTCAAATTCCTCCAGTGTTTCAAAGGGAGAATCTTTGCATGATACGATCAGGATGGTGAGCAATTATGCCGATATGATCATCATGCGGCATCCTCTCGAAGGGAGCGCCAGGTATGCGGCCGAGGTCTCGGATGTACCGGTGATCAATGCAGGTGATGGCGCCAACCAGCACCCTAGTCAAACCCTGCTCGACATGTATTCGATCATGAAAACACAGGGCCGGTTGGATGATATCAATCTTTTCATGGTAGGTGATCTGAAGTACGGGCGAACGGTCCACAGCCTTCTGATGGCCATGTCGCAGTTTCAAAACCCAATTTTCAATTTTGTTGCACCCCCTGAATTAGCCATGCCCGATGAGTACAAACTATTCCTTTCCAACAGAGGAATCCGCTACTTCGAGCACCTCGAATTCAATGAAATCATCAATCAGGCTGACATTATCTATATGACCCGTGTACAAAAGGAGCGATTTATTGATCCTGTTGAATACGAGAAGGTTAAGAATGTCTACATCCTTAAAAATGAGATGCTCGAAAACACCAAACCAAACGTTAAAATCTTACATCCCCTGCCCAGGATCAATGAAATACATACCAACGTGGATACCAATCCGAAAGCATATTATTTCACCCAGGCGCGAAACGGAGTGTTCACCAGAATGGCTATCATCTCCCATTTGTTAAATCTTCAATAAACCGAAAATATGCAAAAGCAGCTGAACGTAAGTGCAATCAAGGAAGGTACCGTCATTGACCATATACCTACAAAGGCCCTGTTCAAAGTAATTCAGATTTTAAGACTGGATGAATTTGACAACATGGTGACTTTCGGAAACAACCTCGACAGTAAAGCCATGGGAACAAAAGCGATTGTCAAAATTGCCAACCGATTTTTTGAGGATGAGGAAGTCAACAAAATTGCATTGGTTGCTCCCAATGCCAAACTCAACACTATCAGAAATTATGAAGTCGTTGAGAAACGCGTTGTTCGGATTCCGGAGCATGTAATTGGTTATGTTCGGTGCTTTAACCCGAAATGCATCACCAATGCCGAAAATGTAATCACTAAATTTCAGATTATCAATGAAAAACCAATAGAAATGAAGTGCTTTTACTGCGAAAAAATTACCTACGAAAACGAAATAAAGATCAAATAAATCGAAATAATGGAGAATCTGTTTTCATCCGTTTTAGTACAATTTGGAGAGCTCAAGTCACAATATCCGGAACCTCAGCAGTTAATGGCGCAGACGGCAGAACTTCTGCGTACCCGGATTCCTCATTATGATTGGGTTGGTTTTTATCTGCTTGATTCACCAAACAACATGCTTGTTTTAGGTCCCTACTCCGGTAAACCAACTGAGCATACCCATATTCCTGTTGGGAAAGGTGTGTGCGGTCAGGTAGCAGAAAGCAAACAGTCCATGATCGTTCAGGATGTATCCCAGCAAACCAATTACATTGCTTGTAGTATGGATGTTCAGAGCGAAATTGTGGTTCCTGTCATTAAAAATGGACAATTTGTTGCTGAGATAGACATTGATTCACATGCCTTTGCACCATTTACCAAGGAAGACGAGCTATTTTTGACTTCAATTGCTGATCAACTTGCCATTTACTTCTAGCGAATACGATCGATGGATTTGACCAGTTTTTCATCTTTGGCAATACTCAGGATCGCCAGGTAAACGAATATTGCCGCAATAATCGGAAAAGTGAAACTGATTTTCATGGAATATTCACCTCCAAGCAAACCATTGCATTTCCATACAGAGAAATAGATGGATGAGACCAGTCCCAGCAGAAGAACAACTGTTAACCAGGAAAGTTTGATTTGACGAGTTCTGTTCTTGTATTGGACGATCGTCAGGCTCAATAAAACCAGAATCAGACAGGTCAATACAAGAAGAGGCCACGATTTTTGTATTACTTCCCCTTGTCCTGGTTCTTCAGAAGTAATGCCCGACAGAAAGAAAAGAAATAATTTGCCACCTTTCCCCGACATTTCGGCAAAAGGCAAAATAAACAGTGAGGCAATCAATAAATCAGCTATCAACAAGTATAAAGTCTGTATTCTTTGAATCATATCGGGTTCTTTAATTACTGCAAAAATAAAAATATTCGGGATCATCCTACTTTTTTTTACCTTTGAACTACATCAAATAAATTTAAATGAGAGTTATTGAACCTTCAGAACTGATTATCAACCCGGACGGAACTATTTTTCATCTTCACATGAAACCGGAGCAGTTAGCGGAGAATATTATTCTGGTCGGCGATCCCGGTAGGGTTAAGATGATTGCAGATTTTTTTGATCAAATTGAGTCTCAAACCGAGAACCGTGAGTTTGTATCAGCGACGGGGTATTACGATCGGAAAAGAATCACAGTTCTTTCAACAGGAATAGGCACTGACAATATTGACATCGTTGTCAACGAATTGGATGCCCTGGTTAATATTGATCTTGAAACCAGGCAGGTAAAGAGTGATCATCAGTCATTGAACATTATTAGAATAGGTACTTCAGGTGGGTTGCAGGGTGACATTCCAGTCAACGCATTTCTGGCCTCTAAAAAGGCAATCGGATTTGATGGATTGCTCAATTTCTACGAGCGGAGGAATGAAGTTGCTGACCTGCCCTTTGAAAGTGCTTTCAAGTCTTACGTCAAGTGGAATGAGCTGCTTCCTTCACCCTACGTTGTTGGAGCAGATCCTGGCCTTTTTGACAAAATAATTGATGAGGAGTTTACTTCGGGTGTTACCATCTCAGCACCTGGTTTTTATGGGCCTCAGGGCCGTGAATTAAGGTTGCGCATTGTTGATCCGCTTATCAACGACAAGATAGAAATGTTCAGATTTGACGATCAGCGAATCACGAACTACGAAATGGAGTGTTCGGCCATTTATGGATTAAGCAAATTACTGGGCCATAAGGCATTGACTGTTTGCATTATCATTGCTAACAGGGTGTCCAAAAAGGCCAACGAAGATTACAAACCAGTTATGGTTCAACTTGTTAAAAAAATACTCGACCGAATCTGATATGACTACTTCAGGTCCCACCATAGATGCATTGATATCGCTCCTTGATGATCAGAATGAGCTGGTTTACCAATCTGTGAAAGAAAAATTACTTTCACTTGGATCAGAAATACTTCCAAGACTTGAAGATGCTCTATTTTCTGCCGGATCCATCGATCAATACAAAAAACTGGAACTGATTATTTCCCTTGTGAAAAGAGGGATCATCCTTGATCAGATGAAGACATGGCTTGGTAACGATAACCGAACCTTGCTCGATGGCTGGCTTCTGGTTTCATCCATTCATCATCCGGGTATTTCTAAGGAGAAAATTGAAGGCAGCATTCAGAAGTTACACAGGGATGCCTGGTTGGAAATTACAGAATCAATGACTTCTTTGGAAAAGGTCTCAGTCATCAACCATATACTATTCAGAATCAATGAATTTGATATTTCTGCAGGTGAGGTACCGAATATCGGAAACATCGTTCTGGACAAACTGCTCTTTTCAAAAACAGGGGATGTTTATTCTATAACGATTCTATACCTTATCATTGCACGCAATTTACAGCTTGATCTGAAGCCGATTATGCTCGCCAATAAATTATTGCTTGTTTATGAAGATAATCTGGCCTCTTCAATTGCATTTGGATCAGCATCAGATAAGTTTCTCTTTTACATCAACGTTGCACACAAGGGATCAGTCATAAGTCCGAAGGAGGTTCAATTTCTTTACGACAAGTCCTACAAATACGGCAAAACAGTGACAAGGGTCGAAACAGATATAAGCATGATCAGAAAGCTGCTGAACCTGATGTACCTCATTTATTCCGGCGAGGGCGATCAAGAAAAACTACTCCTTACGGAGGATATTCTTGCCATGATGGAAGGAATGTGACAAAGAAGAAGGCCACCCTGCAAGGATGGCCTTCTTCTTTGTAGTAACTTGCAAATACGGGATTTCCGCATCTCAGTCCTGTTTATTTTGCATAATTAACTGCTCTTGTTTCACGAATTACTGTGATTTTAACCTGTCCGGGATAAGTCATCTCATCCTGAATCTTCTTGGCTATATCATAGGATAAGCTCTCTGCCTCAGCATCCGTCATCTTATCACTTCCAACAATCACCCTCAATTCACGTCCTGCCTGAATGGCATAGGTTTTGGTTACACCCGGATAAGAGAGCGCCATATTCTCAAGATCATTCAATCTTTTGATGTATGATTCAACTGCTTCCCTGCGTGCACCTGGGCGCGCACCTGAGATGGCATCACAGGCTTGTACCAAAGGAGCCAGCAAAGTTTCCATTTCAACCTCCTCGTGGTGGGAACCGATGGCATTGCAGATATCCGGTTTCTCTTTGTATTTCTCGGCGAGTTTCATACCAAGCAAGGCGTGCGGCAATTCAGGTTCATCATCCGGCACCTTACCAATATCATGGAGAAGTCCTGCACGCTTGGCCTTTTTAGGATTCAAACCGAGTTCTGCAGCCATGATGGCGCAAAGATTGGCAGTTTCGCGTGAGTGTTGCAGTAGATTTTGTCCATAGGAAGAACGATACTTCATTTTACCAATCAACCTGATCAGTTCTGGATGCATACCGTGGATACCTAGGTCGATGGTCGTTCGTTTTCCTGTTTCAATAATCTCCTCTTCTACCTGTTTCTTTACTTTGTTGACCACCTCTTCGATTCTGGCAGGGTGAATGCGTCCGTCTGTTACCAACTGGTGAAGTGCAAGCCTGGCAATCTCGCGACGCACAGGATCGAATCCTGAAAGAACAATGGCTTCAGGGGTATCATCCACAATGATTTCAACTCCGGTGGCTGCTTCAAGCGCCCGGATGTTGCGGCCTTCACGACCAATAATCCTACCTTTGATCTCGTCACTTTCAATATGAAAAACAGTCACGGCATTTTCGATGGCAGTTTCAGAAGCTACCCGCTGAATGGATTTAACGATGATTTTCTTGGCTTCCTTGTTGGCATTCATCTTTGCTTCATCCATGATTTCCTGGATGTAAGACATGGCCTCAGTTTTAGCTTCATTTTTCAGGGAATCAATCAGCTGAGTTTTCGCTTCGTCTGCAGATATTCCGGAAACAGCCTCAAGCTGTTCAACCTGTTTCTTGTGCATCCGCTCGAGTTCTTCATTTTTTTGCTCAATCATTTCCAATTGCGAAGTAAGCGTCTCTCTTAGACTATCCGCATCTTGTTTGGCGGTTTCCGACTCCTTAATCTTTCTTTGAAGTTCCTCTTTACGCTGCAAATGAATGGCTTCTCTCTGCTTCAGTTTATTTTCAGCACTGATGATCCGCTGATTGCGATCGTTGATATAAAGTTCGTGATCTGCCTTCAGTTGAATAAATTTTTCTTTTGCCTGAATGGCCTTTTTCTCTTTAATGATTTCAGACTGTACCTCAGCCTCATTAATCAAATTTCGTCTTTTGCTCTGAAGCAAAAAATCCCAAAGAAAATAGGACCCAGCTCCTCCGGCCAAAATGGCAATCAGACCTACTATAATTGTTGTACTCATACAGATTAATTTATTAAATTAAAATACCGCATTCCCATTCTCCTCAATTGGACATAAACCAATGAAAGAGAGCAAGATGCGGTAATATATTATGATAAAAATATTATATATTTTCTTTCTCGATAAACTCTGCCAAAAAGTCGTTCATACGTTCCAATTCTTCAAGGACAGGCGAATATTCTATTTGCTTCTCGCTGTCCGATTTCTGAATTACAAATTGCAAGGTTGACATGGCCAGACAATCCTGAATGTCCTTTGATGGATACCTTTGCTTGTATTGAACTACCTTATCGTTGATAATCTTCGCTGCTTTCCTGATGTTTTCCTCTTCTTTTCTTTCGATTCGAAGCGGATACATCCGATCGGCTATATTGATGTTGATCGAAAGTTTATCATCCATTGCAGGCGGATTACTTATTTAAAAGTGAAATACATTTATCAATTTCCCGCACCAATCTATTTATCTTAATTTTAGCTTCATGCGAATCTTCATTCACGCCGGCCAAAGATTTAGCAAATTTTAAATCCTCTACTTTTTTGGTCAGATCCTGATTTGAAATATTCAGTAAATTGATCTGCTCATCAAGGCGTTTGATCTCTTCAAGGTGCAATTGACGCTCGGCTTTCATCTTCTGATGCATGCCGATCAATTTCTCGAGTTTTTCTTTAAATTCTCGCAATAAAAGAGTTTCGCGCTCCGTCATGTTCAAGGATTACTGCAACAAAGTTAATATTTAATTCAATATACCAAAATATTAACCACTCCAATATCGGTGTTTGAAGCAAAGTTTGCTACTTTCGTCACATCCATCCAGACTCATATTTTACCATGAAATTGCTTCAGCTATTTGTCCTTTTTTTCATTTTGAATCCTCTTTTCGGTCAGGTAAATAAAGCGTCGGACTACGGATCTCCTTTAAAAATTCCTTTCTCTTTTTCAGGTGGATTTGGTGAATTACGTAAAAACCATTTTCATACCGGACTTGATTTCAGAACTTCCGGCCAGACCGGAATACCGGTTTATGCGGTAAGGGAAGGATCTGTTGCCAGAATCTCAGTCTCTCCGTATGGATATGGTCATGCCTTGTACCTGATTCATTCTGATGGTCGGACCACTGTGTATGGTCACTTATCACGCTATAGTCCAAAAATTGAAGAATATCTCCTTGAACAGCAATATCGGCTAAAGCAGTTCGCCGTTGATCTGAACATACCTGTTGGGCTAATTCCTTTCCACAAAGGTGAAATTATTGCCTGGTCAGGAAATACGGGCGGTTCAGGCGGACCTCACCTTCATTTTGAGATCAGGGATACACAATCGGAAAAACCTCAAAATCCCTTGTTTTTTCTTTCGGGAATACGGGATAAAAGCTCTCCCCGCATTACTTCTCTTTTCCTCTATCCGCTCACAGAAAGCAGTCATGTTAACAAAAGCCGGAATAAAATGAGGATCGAAACGATTTCGGCCAATCGGATGACCAAAATAAAAAACCAGGCACCCATCGAGGTTTTTGGAGATATCGGTCTTGGGATCCAGACGGATGATGACTTTGACGGTGCAGGGTTCAAATGCGGAATATATTCAGCAGAACTTATTGCAGATCAGAAACATATATTTTCATTCACTCTCGATGATCTGGCATTTGACATGGGAAGATACGTCAATAGTCACATCGATTATGAGGAAATGATGAAAAATAAGCGATGGATTCACCGGCTATATCTTCAGCCAGGCAATCAAATGGAGATTTACAAGACTGACTCCAATCGTGGAATATTGAAACTTACAGATGGAAAGGTTCATTCGATCAAAATCGTGGTAACCGATGCATTTAATAACGCCAATATATTCACATTCAATTTATTATCTAAAAATATTGCGTTGCCGATTCGGAAGCTTGACTTTACAGAGCATTTTCATCAGAATGAAGAGAATGAGGTAACGACCGACGATGTGAAAATTAAGATTCCGAAAGGAGCTTTGTATGACGAGCTTAATTTTGTCTATCGCACTTCCATCAAAGAAAATTCAAAATATTCCGCAACTCATCATATTCACAATCAATACGTTCCTGTTCATATTCCCTATTATTTATCGATAAAAACGCATAACATACCCTTCAAATACCAGACCAAAGCAATGGTAGTATCCTTAAGCCAATCAGGAAGCCCCTCATCGATTGGTGGTGAATACAAGGATGGCTGGTTAACAGCGCATCCCCGTTCTTTCGGTGATTTCGCGGTCCTACTGGATACGATTCCGCCCAGCATCCATTCTGTTGGCATCAAAGCTGACAAAACCCTGACAGATCCCCGTAAAATTGAATTTAAAATCTCAGATAATTTGTCAGGCATTGAGATGTATCAGGGTGAAATTGACGGGAACTGGGTACTGTTCGAATATGATGCAAAAACCGATTCCCTTGTTTATACCTTTGATAAAAAGCGACTTGTATCAGGTAAAATGCATACCCTTCTGCTTAAAATTGGTGATGAAAGGAAAAACGTAACAGATTATAAATCCACCTTCTATTGGTAAGGAAAAAGATTAACCGGATACGATAATGGAGAACAACTGGTAAGTAAACGCTTCTCTCCTGATCACCCGTGACACTTCTTAATATATGATAAAACTCATTAAAAAATAGGCATTTAAGTGGCTTTCTGCCTGAATTGAATGAACAAATTTCCTATTTTTGTCAAAATCGCAACTAAAATTTCAGAATGAAAAAATTCAGAATAATTATTGTACTAATATTCAGTATTATACAATTCAATCAGGCCGATGCCTGCACCAATTTTTTAATTACAAAAGGTGCAACAGTGAATGGTACGCCGATGATTACTTATGCTGCAGACTCACATACGCTTTACGGTGAGCTTTATTTCTGGCCGGCTGCCAATTACAAAGCCGGAACCATGGTGGACGTCTATGAATGGGATACCGGTAAACTGATGGGTAAAATTCCGCAGGCTCCGCATACTTACCAGGTAGTTGGCAACATAAATGAACACCAGCTGTCTATCGGTGAAACCACATTCGGCGGTCGCAAGGAACTTGCAACCCAAACCGGTGCCATCGTTGATTATGGAAGTTTAATATATATGACCCTTCAGCGTGCCAAAAATGCAAGGGAAGCAATTGGAGTGATGACCAATCTGGTGAAGGATTTTGGGTACGCCTCAAGCGGCGAATCATTCTCTATTGCAGATGCAGAAGAGGTTTGGATTCTGGAAATGATTAGCAAAGGCAATGGTCAGAAAGGAGCATTGTGGGTAGCCATGAAGATTCCCGACGGTTACATCTCAGGTCATGCCAATCAGGCCAGAATCACACAATTTCCATTGGATAAGCCAGGCGAATGCCTCTATTCTCCGGATGTCATCTCTTTTGCAAGGGAAAAAGGATGGTTCAGCGGAACAAACAACGAATTTAGTTTTTCTGACACCTATGCTCCGGTTGAGTTTGGCGGAGCACGTTTTTGTGATGCAAGGGTCTGGGCCGGTTTTAACCAGGTTAACAAGCAGATGGGCAAATATGAAGACTATGCCATGGGCAAAATCACCTATGACAAAAACCATTATGCAACCAATCGCATGCCTCTTTGGATCAAGCCTGATGCACCACTTTCCCTCGAGAATGTGATAAGTATGATGCGCGACCATTATGAAGGCACAGCATTGGATATGACCAAAGATCCGGGTGCCGGACCGTTCCAGCTCCCCTACCGCTGGCGTCCCATGACATGGAATGTTGACTCTGTTGCTTATTGCCACGAAAGAGCCATTTCTACCCAACAAACAGGTTTTTCCTTTGTTACACAGAGCCGTTCTAATCTTCCTGACCCGATTGGTGGAATCATTTGGTTTGGTGTGGATGATACCTATTCTACCTGCTATATGCCGGTCTATTGTGGAATCAGCGAAGTTCCCAATTCACTCAAAGTTGGCAATGGCGACTTTTTAAACTGGTCAGAAACTTCCGCCTTCTGGACTTTCAACACCGTTTCTAATTTCTGTTATCTTCGTTATAATGATATGATTAAAGATGTTCAGAAAGTCCAATCGCGTAAGGAAAAGGAATTTATGAGCGGTATCAATTCTATTGATCAGCAGGCATTGGAATTCTGGAAAAAAGGGGACAAGGCAAATGCCATTAAGACCCTGACCGCCTATTCTGTGAGCCAGGTAGAAACTACTGTCAAAGACTGGAACAAATTATTTCACTACCTGATGATTAAGTATAAGGATGGGAACGTCATGAAAGAAAAAGACGGGAAATTTGAATGGAATGAATTTGGAAAACAACCAGAACAACCGTTGCATCCCGCCTATCCTGATTCGTATTATAAAATGATTATCGAAAAAAATAAGGAGCATTTCAAAGCAGCAGGCGAATGACGATTAACAATATCCGAGTAAGTGCAATTTCCTTTTTTGGTTTTTTACGGAACAGAAAGGGAATTGCACTTGTTTTTTTGGTGGCCTTTTTGCTTTCCATTACCTCCCTGTACGCGAAGGATAAGGAGATGAATTACCTGAAAAATGGGGTTTCCTTTTCACTGCCCGGTGACTGGAAAACCATATCTGATGAAAGCCTGCCCGACAAAGGATTCTATTACTCGGCAGAAAGGTCAGGAAAAAATGCAACTGGACTTTTCAGTCTGGTCACCATTCACAACGAGGAAAATCCGGTTAAATCCCTGTTGATTCAGCAGAAGAACATGAAGGATGAAGCCTTATACAAGGATTCAGGTATAGAATTTACCGAAATCGAAAACAATAGATTTGGAAGTATGGAAGCCAAATCTGTAAGGTATGAATCCGTTGTAAAAGGAATTAAAGTTTCGGGAACCATCTATTGTTTCAACTGTGCTGAAAAGACTTATCTCCTTTTCTTTCAGACAGGCATTGATGATCTGAAAAAGAACACCAAAGCCTTCAAATTGATCGAAATTACTTTTGCCTGCAGATAAAAAGAGCCCCTGAGAAATCTCAGGGGCTCTTTTCTATTTCGGAAATCCGAAGAATTTAGTATTTAAAAACCTTACCACCGCAAATTACTTCCTGCAGTTTTTCGTCAAATGTAGCCTGTAATCCGGTTCTAATGGCTGCATTGGACATGATGGTGGCAATGGCATGGCTATAACCTGCTTCAACCGGTGCATGTGTTTTTTTCCTTGACCTGACACATTCCATCCAGTTGAGCATGTGGGCCGAAGTGGATGAATCCTTGGCTGTATCAGCACTGGTTGCCATGGCTACTTTTGGTAATTCGAAAGTATCCAGCAAATTGGCTTTTAAACCCATTGCCTTGGCTTCGCGCTCGTTCAGCCCACCTTCGGATGTCACTTTGTTGGTGTCCAGATTCAGCATTCCACCGTTTGAGTAGTACAATTCCTTGGTACCTCCGGCACTGTTACTGAATCGGGAAGTATACACCACCTGGAATCCCTTTTTGTCGTCGCCATAATCGAAGACGGCTGTCAGGGTATCTGCATTGGTTCTTCCGTCTTTCCACTGGTAGATTCCTCCATTGGCGGCTACGCTGCGTGGGTGAGACAATCCCGTAAACCAATGAACTGTATCGATCTGATGACACATCCATTGACCGGTAATTCCGGAGGAATAAGGCCAGAACAGACGAAACTCCAGGTACTTTCTTGGATCCCATGCTGTTTCAGGACGATTCATCTGGAAACGTTTCCAGTCAGTATCTGCTTCTCTGATTGCCTTCACCTCCTCTGGTCTTCTCCAGCGACCCGGTTGGTTCACGTTCCAGCTCATCTCCACCATAACGATGTCACCAAATTTGCCGGAATTAAGGTATTCGTTGGCTGCAATATAATTTCCGGTACTTCTTCTTTGTGAGCCAATCTGTACCACCGGATTGTTTTTTTGACAGGCACTCAGCGCGGCCTTGGCATCAGCCATGGTTTCAGCGAATGGTTTTTCGCAGTACGCGTCTTTTTGATGGCCGGCTGCTTCTGCTAAATGAAGCGCATGCTGAAAATCTGCAGTACTGATGATGACTGCATCAAAGTCTTTCCTTTCATAGAGTTCGTCGTTGTTTCTGCATAGTGCAACATCCCAGCCAGCGTTCTTTTTGAAAAAATCTTTTCCGGTTTCACGCCTGACACTCCAAAGATCTGACAATGCCACAATCTCAAAATTCTGAGTTTTGGCATGATCCATAAAACTTGGAAATAATGCACTCCTGAAACGGTCTGATAAACCGATTACGCCTACCCTGACCTTTTCATTGGCGCCAATGATCCGGCCATAACTTTTTGCACTGAATGAGAGACTGCCAACAGTTAAAGCAGCAGCTCCCAAAGATGATTTTTGAATAAATTCTCTTCTGTCGGACATCTGTTTAAGATTTAAAATGAATATCGATTGAGTATAAATAATTCCGTGTACGATAACGTTCAAAGATAAAAATTATCACTCAAAAAGGAATATGTTTTATAACACATTACAAGTAACAATCCTTGTCGAATTCTTTCATCCATACCATGGATTCAAATATTTTCATTATATTTCCTTGGACAAAAAGGCGATCTGTCAAGCAAAGTAATAACTTCAAATTGACGAAAATCCAAAGTCATAACAATTCCATATTCAGTCATTTAACATCATATAATACAGATATCTAATATTATATGCGAGTCTTATTAATTTAATTAAGCAATCATGATAAATTTCGATTCATTCTTTAAAGTTTCGTACGGCCTATACCTGGTATCTGCGAAACATCAGGATACCAAGGCAGGATATGTTGCCAACACTGTTTTTCAGGTAACATCGCAGCCACCAAAATTTGGAATCAGTTGCAACAAGGATAATTTCAGTGCTGAAATCATTCAAAAGAGTGGAGCATTTGCATTTTCAGTGCTGGGCGAGAAGTCTTCAACCGGTTTAATCGGCGACTTTGGCTACCGAAGCGGCAGAGAGATTGACAAGTTCAAAGGGGTCAATTATTTTATCGGGGAAAGTGGTTCTCCCATCATTACCGACTCCTGTCTTGCCTGGTTCGACTGCAAAATAACAGAAACGTTCGATGTTGGAAGTCACCTGATCTTCATTGGTGAAGTGATCGCTTCAGACCTGATTGATCAGGATACCAAATCCCTGACCTATGCCTACTACCGTGATGTCATGAAGGGTTTTTCACCTAAAAATGCACCTACCTTTGTCGACAAAACTAAAATCAAGGAGGAAGCACCAAAAAATGCGGGTGAGAATGAATTGTGGCAATGCCAGTTATGCCACTTTGTTTATGAGACCGAAAAAGGAGATCCCATTTCAGGGATTGAGCCCGGTACCAGGTTCGAAGACTTACCGGATGACTATACCTGCCCAATTTGCGGGGCGGACAAAACGATGTTTGAACGTGACTGAAAAATAAAAAATGAAGGACAAATTTCCTTCATTTTTTATTTGATATCAATCAGTTCAATATCAAAGATCAGAACCGAATTAGCCGGGATAGGTCCGGTAGCGTAACCTCCGTATCCCAATGCAGAAGGAATGATAAAGGTGGCTTTCCCTCCCTTTTTCATCAACGGTATCCCGATTTGCCAACCTTTGATCAAGCCGGTAAGTGAATAAGTGAAGGTCTTGTCTGTTGCCGTCTGATCAAATACAGTTCCATTAATGAGAGAACCGGCATATTTGACCTCCACAGTCGATGAGGAGGTGGGATTTGTGCCAGTGCCTGCAACATTCATAATATAGTAAAGTCCTGATGGATCTTTTGTGGCCATCCACTTTTTTGTTGCCAGGAAATTCTGGATAGTTTCATCATCAACGACAGATTGATCTTTCATCTTGCCACATGAAGAAACCATGAGACCAAGGATTAAAATTAAAGGAAAAAATTTCGTCATACAATTCATTTTTAAAACTTTTCAGGACAACATGCAAAAGGTATCAACCCATTTTTGGAAAAAAAATCATCCTTATTTTGGCGTCAAAGATATATTTATTGGTGAAAACTGAATGACCAAAGAGGTAAATATTAACTGTTTTTATCATTTCAGAACCAATCACTCGCCCAACCATTTCCTCATTGATCAAATAAATTTTCATTAGAGAATGATAAATTGTATTTTTGCAGCCTGTTTGAATTAAAGAAATATCTGTGTCTGAAAAAGTAAAGAAGTTTATCGTCACTCTGCTCAAACTGGCAGTTTCCGTTGTTGCCATTTGGTGGGTGCTTTCAAAAATATCACTAAAGGATGTCCTGGCGCTTTATGCCACAGCCAATTTGTGGTATCTGATTGCGGCCCTGGTTCTGATCATCATCTCTTTTATACTTTCAGGTTTCAGGCAAAACCTCTCATTCCGAAGTACGGGGGCGCATTTGACACCTGCACTTAATCTGAAATTGTTCTGGTTGGGTTTATTTTACAATCTTTTTCTGCCAAGTGGCATAGGAGGAGACGGAATTAAGGTATATCTGGTAAATAAGTACAGGCAGAATGGCGTCAAGAAAAATATAGGAGCCATGCTCGTTAACCGCGTGGCCGGATTGGAGGCAATCGGAATGATTACCATTGTACTCTATTATATTTCGGGTGACGAATTCAAAATTGGATGGCCCGGATGGCTCGGAATTCCTGCGTTGTACGTTTTCTATTATTTCGTACTTAAATATTTCCTGAAGAGCTTTCTTCCCATTCACGGTGGATTGTTCGGTTGGTCCATGTCTCTTCAACTGATACAACTGGTGGCCGCACTGTTTATTCTGTATGCTTTTCATCAGGCAACCAATATCACTGAATATCTCTTTCTCTTTTTTCTTTCGGCCATTGCCACAGCTGTACCGATTACCATCGGTGGCTTGGGTGCACGGGAGGTTGTTTTTCTTGCACTGTCAACGATGCTGAATCTTGATAGTAAGATTGCTGTTGCTTTGAGTCTCATGTTTTACTTTTTAACTGCCATTACCTCTCTGGGAGGTCTTTATTGGGTGTTTTTTCCCCCATTCAGAAGAGAAACCGCTCCAACCGGCAAAGTGAGACACAAGCGCCAGGCACGCAAATTCTTGTCATTCAAGAACAAGACAGACAATAGTCCGGAACAGGATGACCTAAATCAGTAGGGTTTGGATGTTTCATCCAGATCTTAGGTCCGTTTTGGTGACAAATGACCTTCCTAATTCTGACAGGTTAAAAAATCAACCCAAATGAAATATGATTCACAATCCTTAGGCCTATCCAAAAAAACCCGATCTAATCCAACATCTGAACCATCTTTTTGGAGTTCCTGTTTTAAAATTAATTGCACATTCCATATTCAATCTGCAGGATTCGCCAAAAACAACTAATTTTGAAATTCACAAAAAAATAAAAATGTCAGGAAACAGCGGATCAATCAGAGCAGTCGTTTTTGCCCTTGGAAGCAATATTCTCATCACCATCATCAAATTTATCGTGTCAACACTTACACTAAGTGCCGGGATGATGGCCGAAGCTATTCACTCAGTAGCCGATTGCGGAAACCAGATTTTCCTGTTGATTGGAAACAAGCGCTCAAAGAAAAAACCCAATGAGATGCATCCGTTCGGATACGGAAAAGAGGAATATTTCTGGGGGTTCCTGGTTGCAGTACTGCTCTTTTTTGTAGGAGCAGCATTTTCAATCTACGAAGGCGTTCACAAGCTGTTTCAACCTTCCGAGCTTCAGAATATCAAGTGGTCTTTTATTGTACTGATTGTGTCCATTCTCATTGAAGGTAAATCATTTCACGTAGCTTACACCACTTTTGCCAAAACAAGGAAGGGAGCAGGAATGTACAAGGCACTTAAAGATGCAACAGACACCAATCTATTTGTGATTTTACTCGAAGATTCGGCGGCTTTGGCAGGTTTGACCATCGTCCTTTTATCAACCACACTGGCATGGTTTGTCCATCCGGTATTTGATGCCATTGGTTCGATAATGGTAGGAATCCTACTTGTAACCATTTCAATCTTCATGATCAATGAACTCAGAAAACTGATTATCGGGGAGAATATCTCAAAGGAATTGAGGGATGAGTTCCAACAGGTTGTTCAGTCGTATCCGGCCATTCACAAGGTCAATTCTATTTTTGCCATGATGATGGGCCAAGAAAAATTTGTTCTGCTGATTGATATCGACCTGAAGGATTCGGCAAAGGCCTCCTTTGTAGAAGATCAGTTGAGCTCAATAAAAAATGAACTGAACTTGAAGAACAAGGATATCCACTCCATATTTTTTGACATCAGGGATATGCAGAGAGAGAAACTGAGTTGAGAAGATAAAAGGGTGTGAGGGTGTGACTTCCGAAAACCGGAATCATAACGGCATAGGGATTTCCTATTTTATTGGAAGAACGATGGGAAGGTCGATCCAGGCCAGTCCTACATCACGGTTCATATGACTTTTGACTCCTTGTGGCAATACAACTTCATCGTTTCCGTCGTAAAATACTGCCAGTCGATTTCCTGATTTAACCACAGAAGGAAGTCCGATGATATGCCTTGACCATTTTGAACAGGATGAATCCAATACAACGGCTTTGTTGGCCGGATCCCAGTTATAAAGGTCTTTGGACCAGTAAACCCAAATTGCATCCGTATATTCCAGTTTATCTTTTAATCCAACATGGTTGGTAAATAAGAACCATGTTTTGGATGATTCCTCAAAATAAAGGGATGTATTTTCGATTTGCTCTTCAGGGGGCAACATCGGTTTGGCATCAATGGTCCAGGCACCATCCAGATTGTTTGTCCGGGCTAGACTGATGGTCCTCATTATTTTGGGTGAACCGGTGGAAGCAGAGAAGAACATCAGAAATTCCTTGTCTGTTTTGATGATATGGCCCGGACTGGTGGTAGCATCATAATAGGTGCCTTTTTTGGGTTCGAAAGGTGTAATATCATATCGCTTGACCCAGGGACCTTTAGGTGAATTGCTTTCAGCTTTCATGGTCAGGTAGGGGAATGCAGGAATAAAATCAGGCTTCTTTGTCACATTCGGGGTACCCAGATAAAACAGATGCCATTTTTCCCCATCAAAAAAGGTGGTGCCATAAGATGCTGATGCGCAGTCTTTTTGAGAACTTACACCAAAGTCGAGCGCAGGGCCTCTGGTTTCCCATTTGATCAGATCACTGCTCACAGCCAGGCAAGCAAGCCAGCCTTTCAGCCCTGCACCGTCATAATGCATGTAATAGGTGCCTTTGTATTCCCAAACCCAAACATCACGCATCCCCAAATAGTCGCAACTATCAGTACCTGCGCCATGTTTCAATACAACCCCGGAATCTTTTGCATCCAAACGGAATCTGACAGCTGGCCTCTTATCAGGATAATTATTTAATTCAGAAATCGCCCTAATCCGTGTACCAATTGGCTTGTCCGGATTTTTACCCGTTGACCACAAGGAAGGAGCAATCATCAAAAGAAGTACAACTAATTTCTGCATAATTCAGGTAATGAACTTGAAGCAATACGCTAATTAATGTTAATCGAATTTTAGTTTATTTCCCTTTTATTCCTCAATGGGATGATTTTTGATTTGGGTTTGGTCTCCCCTCTGCTTGTCATTCCCTACCAGCATTAAATTGATAATCAGCAAC
>JBAXUL010000079.1:0-18730 GCA_037129695.1 Prolixibacteraceae bacterium | reverse complement strand
TACCGGCTTGCAGAACGGTTTTCACCAACCAAAATAAGCAAGATGGTATTCAGCACATCGGTCACTCCGAAGTGGCTGAAGACCGGAGACCAGTTCTGGTACACCGACACAACTTCGGAGGGCGTATCCTTTTATTTGGTCGATCTCGACAAAAGATCCAAGACTTACCTGTTCGACAACCATGCCATGGCTTCCATGCTGACAAAAATCACCAGGGATCCATACGACTGGCAGCACCTTCCTGTCATCAAACCCAGGTTTAAGAAGAACGATACTGTTTTTCAGTTCGATGTAACCTCAAGCCAGGATGAAGAAAAGACAAAGGATCTGGTTGCAAAATCCAAATCTAACCAGAAAAAAGATTCAACATCAACAGCAAAAGACAGTCTGCAGGCCAAAAAAGGAATCAAACCCGGAAGCGAAAAGGACAAAGTAAAGAAAGCGGTGTTCCACCTGGAATACAACCTAAAAACAGGTGAACTGACCCAAATCAAGGATTGGAAAGAGGAAAAGGAGAATCCTGATTGGGCCAATATTTCCCCGAATGGTGAGTACATTCTCTTCGGACGTGATTATAATCTTTTCTGGATGGACAAGGAAAATTACAAGAAAGCCAAAAAAGATGAAAAGGACAGCACAGTCGTTGAACATCAACTGACCACCGATGGAATCAAAGACTATGGATACGGTGGTGGTTATACACCCGCTTCCAACGATGATGAAAAGAAAATCAAGGAAGAAAAGAAAAAAAGAAAAGGTGCTTATCTGACCTGGTCGCGCGACTCCAAAAAATTCGCTCTGATCCGGGATGACAGCAGGAAAGTCAAAGACCTGTGGGTGATTAACGTTCTGAAAGAACCCCGGCCTGAACTGGAAACCTATAAATACCAGATGCCCGGTGAGAAAGAAGCGCCTCAGGATGAATTGTGGATATTTGATTGGAGTACAAAAAAAGGAAAAAAGATATCAATCGATCAATTCAAGGATCAGAATGTTTCCATCCACAGGGCCAACCTGACCAACAAGCAACGCGCTGAAGACTATGTGCCTTCCATGTGGTTGTCTGAAACCTCCGACAAACTATTTTTCACAAGGGCAAGCCGCGATTTGTACCGCACCGATATTTGTTCAGTTAACACAGAAACCGGTGAAACGAAGGTTTTGATTGAAGAAAGGATGAATACCTACATCGAAACCAAAAGATTACAAATCCTGGGTAACGGCAAGGAGCTCGTTCATTGGTCGGAACGCGACGGATGGGGTCATTTCTACCTGTACGATGAAAATGGAATTCTGAAAAACCAGATTACCTCCGGTCCATGGCACTGCAGCGACATTGTGAGACTCGATGAAAAAAACAGGGTACTCTATTTCACTGCCAACGGACGAGAAGCAGGCGAAAATCCATACTACGATCATCTTTACCGTGTCAATCTCGACGGTACCGGTTTGCAGCTGCTGAACCCCGGTAATTACACCTACAATTCGGAGATGAGCGATTCCTATAAATACTTTGTCAATACCTACTCACGGGTGAATACGGCACCCAAATCCGAAATCAGGGATGCCCTGGGTAAGCCAGTGATGGAATTGGCTGCCTCCGATCTGAAAAACCTTTTTGCAGCAGGATACAAATTTCCGGAACCATTCAAAGCCAAGGCAGCCGATGGTATTACCGACATTTATGGCGTCATGTACAAACCTTTTGATTTCGATTCAACCAAAGTCTACCCGCTAATCGAATATGTCTACCCCGGTCCGCAAACGGAAGCTGTCAATGCAGCATTTTCGAGCCGGATGGACCGTACCGATCGGCTTGCTCAGCTCGGATTTATCGTTATTACACTTGGAAACAGGGGAGGAAACCCGAACCGCTCCAAATGGTATCACAACTATGGATACGGCGATCTGAGGGATTATGGCCTGGCCGACAAAAAATATGTAGCAGAAGAATTGGCCGACAAATACAAATTTATTGACATCACCAGGGTGGGCATCACAGGCCATTCAGGCGGTGGATTCATGTCGACGGCAGCCTTGTGCCAGTACCCTGATTTCTTCAAGGTGGCGGTATCTTCTTCGGGCAATCACGAGAACCAGATATACAACCGGTGGTGGAGTGAGACACACCAGGGGGTCAAAGAAATGAAGAACAATGAAGGTGAAACCCTCTTTGTGTATGACATCGAAAAAAACACACAGCTTGCCAAAAACCTGAAAGGCAACTTGCTGCTGATCACCGGCGACATCGACAACAATGTTCATCCCGGCAACACCCTCCGCATGGTGAATGCCCTGATCAAAGCCAACAAAAGATTCGATTTCTTCATCCTTCCCGGTGAGCGCCATCCGTATGGCTCAGATACAGAATATGTTTTCTGGCTGAAAGGCGACTATTTTTGCAAACACCTGATCGGTGATTCTTCCATCAGCACAGATATCTTCGAGATGAACAGGGAAACAAAAATGACATCCGGAAAGAAAAATTAGCACTTGTGACGAATTAACAATTGCTGAAGCAAGGCAAATCCGCAAAAAAAGCGAAGTATCAATAACACAGAAAGAACCACTGATTCAAAGAAATATTTCTTGAAATCAGTGGTTCTTTATTTTGTCACAGAATACCCGAGTGAAAACTCTGATCAGGCAGGAAATCCGACCCTGTCAGAATGTTACCCGAACACCAGCCCCGGCGGACGAAACGATGAAGTTATAGTTTACTTCCCGATAAGGATGAAAAGATATCCCTCGGTCACTGAATTGTTCCTTGTAGCGCTTAAGTGCACGCTTTGCCCGGATAGGCTGAGTCCATAACTGTGCCTCGGTGAGAACGCAATTCAACCCAAAATTGACAACTCCGTCCCACACTGTCCGGTGAAAGCCGATCCAGGTCACCAATCCTGAGGCCAAATTTATGCCGGTTGGCAGGAGGTGTGCCTTCCATTTTCGAGCTTCCGTCTCCATCACACTGCGATCTGACAATAATTTTTCCATCATTGTCAATTTATATTGTCGTTCTGCACTGGTCCCTTCAGGCAACATGCTCAATTTGTTCGAAAAAGGAGCAGGTTGAAAAGAGGAAATAAATTGACCTGCCACTCCGATCAAAGTAGTGGCAGCCCCGAGGGCCATATCTTGCCTGGTTGATTTTTCATCGGAAGATAAAACGACCATCCCCTGCCCTATTGTTGCCGCGCTGTATAATCCTAACCAGCTGTGCCACCAGAGTCGTGTACCCTGCTGATCGGAATGCAGACTTTTGTTCAAATACTGGATACGTTGTATGGTGGAATCGTCAGTTACCTGCGCGGAGGTGCGAGCAAATGAAAATACCATCCAAACCAGAAGAGGCATGATCTTTAAGAGTACCATTCCTCTGGTGCATTGAATTCTGCTAATTCCTGACATGAGAGTTGTCTGTAGTACCCAAAGTTTTCACTGCTTCTGCCTGCAAATCAAGATTCGGAACGGTTTCTCGTCCTGTCAGAATTTTCGATTCCTTTAACCTCGAAGAGAGAAGGAAACTAAATATCATCAGCCCAATCATCACCATCAATGGATAAGTCATGGATCCTGTTGTTTCTGCTTTGAATCCGTCCATTCCAAAAATAAAAGCAATGCCTGATACCTGTCCCATCAAAAGTAACCAACCATTGGATGCACCTTCCGAAGCGGGGAAAGTAATTTCAGCGCCATACTGGAAACCGATCGGCCCGGAACTGAGCAGGAAAAATCCAAGTGTGGCTCCGGCCAGTAAAAGAAGATAATAATTGGTTGCGAAACTTATTCCGATCAATCCGATGGTGGCTCCTGCAAGTGCAATCATGATAAAAGGTGTTCTTCTTCGGTAATAATCTGACAACAAGGGCATAATCAAAGCACCCAGAATACCGCCGGCAATCATGATTCCACCGGCATTCCCGGCTTGAGCAGCAGTAAATCCGCGCGGCATCATGATGTTTTCAATCCAGGTTGTGACACTGTTAAAAACACCCAATCCGATAAAAAATATGAACATCAGCAACCAGAAATCACGCGATTTAAACATCAGTTTAAAGCCATCCATGGCCAGGGCTCTCACGTCGCCATGTTCCTCGCAAGGAGGAGTCGGCGGTGTTTCTCTGGACAAAACCACAAATAACACGCCGATCACTGCAGCAACAATCCCATACAGATTCATCATCCCCACCAGACCTTTTGTGGCAAACAAAAGTGGTGTGACGACCATTCCTGCCAAGATTCCGATGTACATCGAAAGCGTTCCCAAGCCGGCTGCGGTTGCTCGTTCCTCCAATGGAAACCATACCGCAGAAAGTTTGGTGATTGCATTCAGCAAAAATGGCTGACCAAAGGCTATGCCAATCTGAGCCATTAAAACCAGATTATAATCGGCACCCGCCCATCCTCTCATCAAACCAAAAAAACCTGTCAGAACGGCTCCGATGCCCGCGCCTACCTTGATGCCGTAGGTATCAATAATCCATGAAGCGGGAATGGACACGACCATGTAGACGATCATGAATGACATCGACAATATTCCGATCATCAGGTCTGACACCTTGAAAAAGGAAGCAGCATCCACTGTGATCGGAGCGAAGGTAATCCACAATACCTGATTGGCGGCAACCATTAACATGAATAACCCCAGCATGACCCAGCGGTATCCGTAAACTTTAAATTTCGTCATGTTGATTTACATTTTTTCTCCTACAATAATACACAGAGTTTCACAGAGAAGCACAGAAATTCACAAAGAAAAATGGTGTTTTTGATTGTTTCCAAGTCCGGAGAGTTCAAAATGCGCAGGTAATCCGACATTTTCAACTTTCTGTTCTTAAATTTTTATCAACACCGCTCTGTGAAACTCTGTGCTTCTCCGTAAAAATCAAAGCAATAAAACTCAGTAGGGCAAAAGTATAGGAAGTCTATTTAACCACCTTTGCTTCTTCAAGCAAAACATCATAACTGTACCCGTATCCGAAATCTTTGTCGACAGCAATCACACCCTCGAGGGTGACGACCATGCCAACTTCAACGGTTTCCAGGGTAGTAATTGTCAAATCATAGGAACCGTTGGCTTCAGTGCCATCTTGTAGATGCACCCAGTTTTTGCTCATGATCTCCGGACTGAATTTAATTACCTGACCTGTTATTTTCACCTTTTTCCCGGCGTAGTTTCCTTTGTTGGCAAAGAGTTCAGACAATTTTACTCCTCCACTGACGGGTTCCACCTTGATGCCCTCCACTTTTTCGAGTGACTGCCTTCCTTTGGTTGTCAATGGTGCAGCCTTCTTTTCGAGGATAGGCTGATCACCGAATTCCTGGATGAACTGGATACTTTCAAAAACACGATTCAGTTCCTTGCTTTTGAAATTGGTCATCTCCATGCTGGTCTTGTAGTAATAGGTTTTGCCTTTCTCCGCTTCGAAGCGTGATACGGCGGCCCAATATTCCTTGTCGCCTTCAGTTAGCAACAGATACGTGTATCCGCTTGTTTGGATTACATCCTTGGCCAAAACTTGATGTTGATCAGCTGCTGGTGCAGCCTGTGCCTGAGTCTGTGATCCCGGCTTGTTGTCTGTTTTTTTGACTGTTGCGTTGTTACAGCCTGTCAGCAAGATCAATACAATGACTAAATAACCAAATGATTTCATAGTATGAATTTAAAAATTTGTGATTTATTACGAATTATGATCTGTTATTCTTTGTCCAAATCAATTTTGGATGCATTATTCCAGGCTCTGAAACCTATGTAACCGATTATCACCAAAACTACAACCAATGCGACAGGGAAGGATGAAGCACTTCCGCTACCATAGGAATGAAGTCCCGTCAGGTAATAATTCACTCCCAGATAAGTCATCAGTACGCTTAAAAAACCAGCAACTGAAGCCATGTTGAGTGCAAACCATCCGCGGTAGCCAGGCATGAGGCGCATGTGGGTGATGAAGGCATAAACCAGGATAGTGACCAGAGACCAGGTCTCTTTCGGGTCCCATCCCCAGTAGCGACCCCATGATTCGTTGGCCCAAATAGCACCAAGAAAGGTCCCGATCGTCAACAGATAGAGACCCAAAGTCATCGCTGCCTCATTGATCCATGTCATGTGACGGATGTTGCGCTCTACACGTTCCTTATTCCCAGGTTTCACAAGTCCGGCCAAAAGAAGGTTCATCAGGCCGATGATGGCACTCACCCCAAGGAAACCATAACTGCCGGTGATGACGGCCACGTGGATGGCAAGCCAGTAGGACTTCAGCACAGGTACCAGATTGGTGATTTCGGGATTCAACCAGCTCATCTGAGCCACAAACAAGGTAAGTCCGGAGAGTAAGGCAGCGGCTCCCATCACCATCGGATTGCGTCGGGCAAAGATCAAACCGGCAAGCATACCTGCCCAGGCAATGTAGATCATCGATTCGTAGCCGTCACTCCAGGGCATGTGACCGGCAAGATAACCCCGGGTTGTTAGTCCGATGGTATGCAGCAGGAACCCTGCCAGAAAAATCCATCCTGTATACAAAACGATTTTCTGGTTCATCGACCCTGTAGTAAGCAAAGCCCTGAAATAGAATATCATGAGAATCAAACCTGTGAGTAAATACAGGAAAGATAAATCCTTGAATATATTCACGCGGTTGTACAGAATTTCGAGTTTTTGCTTGGCCGCACCCGGAATAAGGTCTGCTGCCAATTTATGCTGAAACTGATCAATCAAAGCAAGATCCGCTTTTTGGCGAGCCTCATCGTTGGATTGTGCGGCATTCAGGTAATCAGAAAACACCTTACTCATCATGGCGCCGGAAGTTGATTTCTCGGCAGTGGTAAGATCTTCCCAAGTTGTATTCGTCTTATCGGAAGAAGGAAACAGACGAAGCAATTCACCTTTGTATACCAGATAGGCCACATTGAGCCTGTCGTCAACCTTGATGATGGCATTGTCGAATGTACTGCGCTGGGAAGGCTGTCTGGCATACGATGCACTAACCTCCTTGATCATTTTGTATTCCCCTTTTGCATCGAAGAAGTCAGCAAACGAAGCTTTTCCTGAAGAGACTCCCAACAACAATTCAATCTTTGAATCTGAAAGTGCAATCATTGGTATTTTCTGCCACTCATCCGGGTAGGCAATCATGCTCAGCACGGCTTGCTCGGGTGACAGACCATTCAGACTCTCCTCCCGTGAAATCTTCATGACTACTTCGTAAGCCAGGGTACTGAAAGGCTTGATCCGACCGTCATGTCCCTGTACCCAAACACCTGCAAAGTCATTGGCCGATTTTTTGGAAATTTCAGCACCGGTTGCCCTGCCTCCCAGCAGGAACAAGGCAAGAAATGCCATGGCCGATACCGGTTTCGCCGCTTTCTTCATCAAACCGTAGAAATGGCTTTTTTTATTGAAAATTGAGAGCAGAATAGCTCCAAACAAAAGCGCATATCCAAGATAGGTAAGTCCGGTTCCGGGAAGGTCCTTGTTGACCGACAGAATCGTTCCTTTCTCATCCTGGTCAAACGAGGATTGATAGAACCTGTAACCTCTGTGCTTAAGGACGTTATTCATGTATATAGAGAAATCTTTGTTGATTCCGTTCTCCTTGTCTATCAACGTGACTTCACTCTTATAGGAGGAAGGACTCATCGAACCGGGATAACGATCCAGCTGAAAATCTTTCAGGTGAATTTCAAAAGGCAAGGTGCTGACTTTAGGACCAATCCAAATCTCATAATCGGCTCCTTCAAACTGACCTTTGACCGATGAAGCCTCTCCTTCTTCGCTGATTCTGATGGTTGCAAATTCTTCCTTAGAACCATCAGACAAGCTGATTTTAGCCCCTTTACCCGACTTTGCCATTCCTGCCATCGGACCGGATTGCTCGCCAGCAGGCACATTCCAGAGAAATTCAACAGACCGGACCTTCACCTTCTTTCCGTCCAGTTCGAAAGTAGCATTGACCGCATTTTTTGAAAAAGGAGTCAAAAGCACCTTCTGTTCGGCCTCGAAATGCTGGTCGCCCTTGGATAGCAACATGTGAAAATAACTGTCTGAGGAAATCAGTTCAGAAGAAGACTCCCCTTCCCTGATGTGAAGGGATCCTTCCTCTCCGATGTATCTTGTTACACCCGCTCCGAGAATCATAAGTATAAATGCGAGGTGAAAAAGACCGACAGTCATTTTCTCCTTTCGGTACATTTTTTTTCGAATATAGACGACCATCATGGAAACTGACAGAAATATCAGCAATAACTCAAACCACAGGGTTCCATAAACCAATGCTTTGGCAGAGTCTGCCCCGTAGGCACTTTCCACAAAAGTGGCTATCCCGAGTATCATGGCCAATAAAAGCAGGGCAAAACCTGCTGTGGAAATGGAAAATATCGTTTTCTTCAATTGATCAATCATAAAGCCAGGAATAAGTAAAACTTAATAATACGAACGTTTCTATTTAACTATTATTGAATGCAGGACAAATTAAATGCAGGAGCTGATTTTCCAAACTACTTCATCAACAAAACAATCAATTAGGTCAGCAAAAATAAGAAAAAACCAATCGCAAATATGAAAAAAGGAGTCTATAAAGACCCCTTTTTTGTAATTATTACAATTTAGATCGTTTTCAATGATGATCTAAATAATTTACTTATCCGTTGTGTTTGACATTGGCCTGAGCAGCAGCCAAACGAGCGATCGGAACACGGAACGGTGAACAGCTCACGTAGTCTAGACCGGTTTTATCGCAGAACTCTACTGAGCTAGGCTCACCACCATGCTCACCACAAATACCAATCTTCAATTTTGGTTTGGTGGAACGTCCTTTAATAACTGCCATTTCAACAAGCAGACCAACACCCTGCTGATCCAGAATCTGGAAAGGGTCGTTTTTCAGGATACCACGATCAAGATAATCAGGCAGGAATTTGCCGGCATCGTCACGTGAGAATCCCATGGTCATTTGTGTAAGGTCGTTGGTTCCGAATGAGAAGAAGTCAGCTTCCTTGGCAATATGCTCTGCGGTAAGTGCTGCTCTTGGAACTTCGATCATGGTTCCTACCAGGTAATCGATTTTGGCATTGCGTTCAGCAAATACTTTCTGAATGGTAACATGAATGATGTCTGTCTGGTTTTTCAACTCAGATACCGTGCCCACAAGTGGCACCATGATTTCTGGACGGGCATCAACACCTTTGGCTTTAAGATTCAGCGCAGCTTCAATGATAGCGCGGGCCTGCATCTCTGTAATTTCAGGATAGGTAATACCCAAACGGCAACCACGGTGACCAAGCATTGGATTGAACTCTTCCAGATCAGACACTTTCTGTTTGATTTGATCTATTGTAAGACCCATTTCGTCGGCCAGTTCTTTTTGCATCGCCAGTTCGTGGGGAACAAATTCGTGCAACGGTGGATCGAGCAGACGAACAGTTACTCCAAAACCTGCCATCGCTTCGAAGATTCCTTCAAAGTCGGCACGCTGGTAGGGTAACAATTTGGCCAGAGCCTCTTTTCTTCCCTCAACAGATGAGGAAAGGATCATCTCACGCATGGCCTTGATACGGGCACCTTCAAAGAACATATGTTCTGTACGGCAGAGACCGATACCCTGGGCGCCAAATTTACGGGCCATTTGAGCATCGTGCGGAGTGTCTGCATTGGTACGGACAGTCATCCGGGTAAATTTATCAGCCAAATCCATGATCTTGGCGAAATCATCGCTGATGGTAGCTTCCTGAGTTTTTACTTTTCCGTCGAAAACTTCTCCTGTTGATCCGTTCAGAGAAATCCAGTCGCCTTCGTTGTAAATTTTGCCTGTAGCCTCCATGGTACGGGTCTTGTAGTTGATTCGCAGTGCACCAGCACCGGAAACACAGCATTTTCCCATTCCGCGCGCAACAACAGCTGCGTGTGAAGTCATACCTCCACGAGCAGTCAGGATACCACGGGCAATGTTCATACCTTCAAGGTCTTCAGGAGAAGTTTCAATCCTTACCAGGATGGAATTCTCATATTTCTTGGCTTCATCAGCAAAAAAGACAATTTGTCCGGTAGCTGCTCCCGGCGATGCAGGAAGACCTTTACCGATCAGTTTGGCCGTTTTGAGAGCATTCACGTCAAATACAGGGTGGAGGAGTTCATCCAATTTATTGGGTTCAACTCTAAGCATAGCAGTTTTATCATCGATCTTGCCTTCGCTCAGCAGGTCGACCGCAATTTTTAGCATGGCAGCACCGGTGCGTTTGCCATTACGTGTTTGCAGCAACCACAATTTGCCATCCTGAATGGTAAATTCGATATCCTGCATATCCTTGTAGTGACTTTCCAGTTTGTGCTGAATTTCCATCAGTTGTTTGTATGCAGCAGGCATGGTCTCTTCGAGTGAAGGGAATTTGGAAGAACGGTCTTCCTCGGTTACATTCTGCAGTTCAGCCCAGCGCATCGAGCCAATTTTCGTGATCTGCTGTGGAGTACGGATACCGGCTACCACATCTTCGCCCTGGGCGTTGATCAGGTATTCTCCGATAAACATGTTTTCGCCGGTTGAAGCATCACGGGTAAATCCAACACCTGTTGCAGAATTTCCGCCCATGTTGCCGAATACCATCGCCTGTACGTTAACGGCTGTTCCCCATTCTACAGGAATGTTGTTGAGTTTTCTGTAATAGATGGCACGGTCGTTCATCCAACTTTCGAATACCGCAGCAACAGAACCATAAAGTTGCTCCCAAGGATCAACAGGGAAATCTTTACCTGTTACTTTCAGAACAGCAGCTTTGAAACGTGCAACCAGCGTTTTCAGGTTATCAACAGAGAAATCAGTATCTTCCATGATACCAACTTCCTCCTTCATGTGCTCAATAATTTCTTCAAAAGGATCAATGTCTTCCTTGCTGTGAGGTTTCATTCCCAATACGACATCTCCGTACATCTGTACAAAACGACGGTAAGAGTCCCAGGCGAAACGTGGATTTCCGGATTTCAAAGCGATTCCCTCCACTGCCAGATCATTTAATCCAAGGTTCAGGATGGTATCCATCATGCCTGGCATAGAGGCTCTTGCACCTGAACGAACTGAAACCAGACAAGGATTTTCTTTGGAACCAAATTTTGTTCCGGTAATATTTTCGATGTATGCAACAGCGGCCTGCACCTCTTTTTCAATCAGGGCAAATGCGGCTTTTCTTCCTTTTTCGGTAAATTCCGTACATACTTCTGTGGTAATGGTAAATCCCGGAGGAACCGGAACACCGATCAGATTCATCTCTGCAAGGTTGGCACCTTTGCCACCAAGCAAATTTTTCATCTCTGCACGACCTTCAGCCTGGCCGTTGCCAAAAGTGTAAACATACTTCGTCATAAATATAATTATTTGATTTAAAAATTATTTATTAGATAATAAATTGTTCTTCAAAGGACAAGCAGAATACCCACATTCCCATTTCATGTATGATCCTAAATTTTGTTGCCGGTATTTCCACAATTAAAAATTGCCTGCAAAGTTAAAATTTATAACTTAAGGATTTAATGATATTTACCCTATTTTTGCAAAAAATTAACTGATGCGAATCGTTTTAATCGGTACCGGAAACGTAGCCACCCGTCTGGGCATTGCGCTTCGTGCCAGGAATGCTGAAATCATACAAGTTTTTGGCCGTTCCGAAACGGTTACATCTCAGTTCGCATCCACTCTTGGATGTAACTTCACCGTCAACATAAAGGAAATTGCAACCGACGCGGATATCTATCTGATGGCTGTATCGGACCAGGCCATTGCAGGTCTTGCCGCTGACCTTCACGGGAAGGATGGGCTGATTGTTCACACCGCCGGCAGTATCCCGATGGAGATTTTGGCTTCAGGATCAAACAACTACGGTGTATTCTATCCGTTGCAGACCTTGTCCAAGCAAAAAGAGGTTGATTTCAGCACGATTCCAGTTTGCATTGAAGCCAACAGCAATGAAAATCTTGAAAAGCTACGTCAACTTGCAAGTACGATCTCTGAAAAGGTCGTTGTGATGAATTCTGAACAGCGAAGACAAATTCATCTGTCCGCCGTATTTGTCTGCAACTTCGTCAATCATCTTTATTCGGTCGGAGAAAAACTGTTACTGGATCAAAACCTGGATTTCGATCTCCTGAGGCCGCTGATCCGGGAAACTGCAGAAAAAGCAATGTTGTTTTCACCCCCGGCAGTTCAGACAGGCCCTGCGGTCAGGGGAAACAAGTCTGTGATGGATGAACATCTGAAAATGCTTGAGAATCATCCGCAATGGCATGAACTTTATGACCTGATCAGTAAAGACATCAGATACTTTCAGTAATAAAAGCAGCAAGAGATTCATCTGGCCGAAGATTACGATTCTAAACAGAGCACAATAAAACTATAAACAACCCAAAATCAATAGATTATCCAAGCACAGAAAGAATCCAAAGACAAATAATCCGGGAATGGGATGTAACAGGATAATCCGATAAAATTAAATTGATCAATGATATGGCATTTTTTAAAGAAGAATTAAGCAAAATAAAGGCGTTTGTTTTTGACGTGGATGGCGTTCTTTCGCACAATGTACTGAGCCTGTCGCCGGATGGAGATCCGGTACGGACTGCCAACATGAAAGATGGTTATGCCATCATGTACGCGATTCGATCAGGTTATCCCATTGGTATCATTACCGGAGGAAAAACGCAGGATACCAGAGGAAGGCTCGACAGGTTGGGGATTACCCAGATTTACATGGGAACACTAGACAAGTTGCCATGCCTGTATGATTTCCTTCAAAACAATGATATCACTGCCGATGAAGTGCTTTACATGGGTGACGATATACCTGACTACAATGTCATGACCAAAGTCGGGTTACCGGTATGCCCAAATGATGCTGCACCCGAAATCAAGGAAATAGCTGCCTATATTTCTGACCGGAATGGAGGCGAAGGCTGTGTCCGCGATGTGATTGAACAAGTGATGAGAGCCCAGGGAAAATGGTGTCATCCGGAAGATATCAACTGGAGTAGTTTCTAATGAAGAAACGGGGGACCTTCAACCGGAATCAAATTATTCGTGACATTTAAATCATCAATCAGGTCCATATCGATTGAACATTATTGCAGAATTGCAACTCCTTGAACACTAATTACAATCTTTAAGCAGTTTAACATTACCATAAAAATATTTGTCGTGGGAAGAAAAAATAAGAGTTTGCCTTTGCTTCAAAATGTCGAAATTCTCGATGCGGGTGCAGAGGGGAAAGCAGTTGCCCGGGTAGAGGGTGTGGTCGTTTTCACAACCAATGTGATTCCGGGCGATGTGGTCGACATTCAGGTAACCAAAAAAAGAGAGAAATACATGGAAGGTCGGGTGGTAGCCATCCGGACACCATCGCCCGACCGCGTGGAGGCATTCTGTGAACATTTCGATCTTTGCGGGGGTTGCAAATGGCAGTATCTTCCCTACGAAAAACAGCTGTTCTACAAGCAGAAACAGGTCGTTGACCAGCTGACACGCATCGGAAAGGTGAATATACCCAAACTTTTCCCCATCAAGGGTTCTGACAGAACAACCTTTTACCGCAACAAACTCGAATATACTTTCTCCAACAGACGCTGGCTTTCTCTCGACGAGATTCGATCAGGCAATGAGATCAGCGACCAGGATGTACTCGGATTTCACATCCCTGGGATGTTTGACAAGGTAATGGACATCCATAAGTGCTGGCTTCAGCCGGAGCCCTCCAATGAAATACGAAATGCCGTTCGTGGATATGCACTGGAACATCATCTCCCTTTCTTTGATCTGAGGAACAAAAGCGGCTTGCTGCGCACCATTACCATCCGATCGAATGAAAAAGGCGATGTAATGGTGATTGTTGTTTTCTATGCGGACGACCAAATTGCCAGGGACGGATTAATGAACTTTATCGCTGACAGTTTTCCTCAGGTTACCTCCCTGTTGTATGTGATCAACGAAAAAGGAAATGACACAATCACCGACCAGGAAGTATTGGTTTTCAAGGGAGCAGACCACCTGGTGGAGGAGATGGAAGGGCTGAAATTTATTGTAGGCGCCAAGTCCTTTTACCAGACCAACTCGACCCAGGCACTGGAATTGTATAAGATCACGCGAAACCTGGCCGAATTGACCGGTAACGAAATCGTCTACGATCTCTACACAGGAACGGGTACCATTGCCAATTTTGTGGCCAAGGGTGCTAAAAAAGTGATCGGTGTAGAGTATGTACCCGAAGCCATTGCTGATGCCAAAATAAATTCTGTCAACAACGGAATCGACAATACCCTCTTTTTTGCAGGTGACATGAAAGATATTCTGACAGATGCTTTTATTGCTGAAAACGGCAGACCTGATGTGATCATCACAGACCCACCCAGGGCCGGCATGGATGAAAAAGTGGTTCAGGCAATTTTGACGGCTGCGCCTGAAAGAATTGTTTATGTGAGCTGCAATCCTGCCACCCAGGCGCGCGACCTTCAACTCATGCAGAAACAGTACGAAGTGAGGGAAGTTCATCCTGTCGATATGTTTCCGCACACGCACCATGTTGAAAATGTGGTGTTACTTGAGAAGATCAGGACTGAGGAATGATTCGAAAAGAAATAAGGAAAGGATTGATGGCGTTTAACCCAACAATCATTTCCCCATTTACCTAAGATTAGAACAATCCTTCGACAGAAAGGTATTTCTCGCCACTGTCATAAACGAACGTCAGAACAGTAGATCCCTTTGGTATTTCGGGTAATTTTTTTGCAACGGCTGCCAGGGAAGCGCCGGACGAGATTCCAATAAACAGTCCTTCTTCACGCGCAGCTCTTCTTGTATAATCGAACGCATCTGCTTTCTCTACCTGAATGACGCCATCGAGTAATTCAAGATTCAGATTCCTGGGAATAAATCCTGCACCGATTCCCTGAATGGGATGGGGACCGGGAGCACCTCCACTGATTACGGGAGACAATTGAGGCTCAACAGCAAAAACTTTCAAATTGGGAAATTGCTTTTTCAGCACTTTCGCTATACCTGAGATATGTCCGCCTGTGCCAACTCCAGTGATCAGGTAATCAATACCCTCCGGAAAATCCGCAATAATTTCTGCTGCAGTAAAATTTTCGTGTGCGGCTACATTGGACGGGTTGTCGAATTGCATGGGGATCCATGAGTGCTCGATCTGAGAAGCCAACTCCTGGGCCTTCGCGATGGCTCCCTTCATCCCGAACTCCCTCGGTGTCAATTCCAGTTCAGCACCGTATGCCAGAAGAATACTTCTCCGCTCCACCGACATGGAATCAGGCATCGTTAAAATCAACCGGTAACCTTTCACTGCGGCAACCAAGGCAAGACCGATCCCTGTATTACCTGAGGTTGGTTCAATGATAACGCTTCCTTTTTTAAGTATTCCGCTCTTTTCAGCATCTTCGACCATTGTCAGTGCAATACGGTCCTTGATGCTGCCACCCGGATTGGTTTTTTCAAGTTTTGCGTAAACTTTATAATCATTTGAATAAAGTCTGTTGATTCGCACATGCGGAGTGTTTCCGATGGTTTGAAGAATGTTTTCTGCTTTCATAAATTGAAAATTTTTCTGTTTATCTTTTTTGATCAAATATCTGCTTACTTTTTTGACATTGAAATACCATATTGAGGGTATATTTCCAGTAAGTTATCATACGGCCAAACAGTACAAATGTCTCATTTTGAGGCGGAAATTTTGTTCGAGAATTGATGTCAAACCGACAACGGTTGTTCTGACTGATCCTGAATGGCAGGAGCGACAGGTTGCAATGGTTCGATTACCTTTTTTTCTTTGCGGAGATAATAAATGGTAAGTCCGACAATGGCCAGTGAGAGGAAAACCACAGCCAGAAGGGAACCTTCGAACCCAAATGGCCCCCCGTTTAAAAGTGTATCCGTTGTTCTTGACTGCGTAATCAGCGCATATTCCTTATTTCCGCTTACGCTGAACCCAAAGATAGTTCCCTGGAAGAAATTCCAGCTAAAATGAAGTGAAACAGGTAACCAAAGGCTTCTGGTAAATAGAAAGGGCAAACCAAGAAGTACACCGGCCATCATAATCGAGATAAAACTCAGCATCGTAATATTTGAATTTCCAAGGTGCGCCAGTGAGAAAATAACTGAGGAAATCAGTAAAGCCACCCAACGGTTCATGGAAAGCATCAGGTTGTTCTGGATATATCCTCTGAAGAAAAGTTCTTCAGTTAGCGCGACTAGCAGGAAGAGGATAAATGATAAGGAGAGGTTGATGCCGTCGGGATTCGTTCCATCCCAGTTGATCTCGTGCAAAAGTACCAGCACGAGAAAACCTGTGGCGATCATCAAAAGACCCAGCCAGAAACCGGCTTCTGCCTCTTTTCTGAAATTTTTCATCCCGAAACCCAGACTGACGAAACTCTCCCTGTCAATCCAGCGCCGAAAGATGGCGACCACAGAAAACGTTCCTCCAAAAATAAACAACGCAAAGACAACATTTTGAAAAGTAGTCAATGCCTCATGACGACCTGAAGGCTTAAGTCCAAGGAGGAGTGAGGCAAGCATTTCAAAAATTCCTAGGAAGATAACAAATGGCATAATGATCAAAAGTACCCTGATCCAGCCTTTAATGGGCTTTTTTTCGTTGTTCATGGGTTAGGTTTAATATATTGATGTCTGTCAAGTTATCAATTGAGGCCCTGCATTCACCGGTTTATGCGATTACACCGGATCCCACCAGTTCTTCACCGTCGTACCAGGCAGCGAACTGACCGGAAGTAACACTCCGCTGGTCCTGTTCAAAAAGAAGATAGGCGCCAGTTTCTTCCATGATCATGGTCGCTTGTTCAAGTGGTTGGCGATAACGGATCCTTACCAGGAAATTGCATTCCTCGCCCGGCTTCATTTGACGATCGGGCCGGATCCAGTGAATCTCTTCCCTGGAAATAAAGAGGCCCGGACGGTAGAGACCGGGGTGCTCCTTCCCTTCTCCGACATAAACAATATTCCGAACCACATCGATGGCCAGCACGAACAATGGTTCGACGAAACCACCAATATTTAATCCCTTGCGTTGTCCGATGGTATAATAGTGCGCTCCGTTATGTTCTCCAATCACACTGCCCTGCCAGGGTTTAAAGGGAAATGGCATTGTCAGTTTAGGGAGATTTTCCCTGCTTCGGTCTGTTAATTTCTTTTTGGCTGAAAAATCCGCAGGAATCAATATCACATTTCCCTTTTTCGGTGCCAATTGTTGCTGCAAAAAGACAGGCAAATCAACCTTACCAACAAAGCAAATGCCTTGTGAGTCTTTTCTTTCAGCAGTGATCAATCCCTGCTCACGGGCAATCTCACGCACTTCGGGTTTCAACAAGTGTCCGACAGGAAACAGGGACTTCGACAACTGGTACTGGTTCAACTGGCATAGGAAATAACTCTGGTCCTTGTTGGGATCAACGCCTTCAAGAAGCCTGTATACTGATTCACCGGCAACTTCCGTCACCGCCCTTCTGCAATAGTGTCCGGTAGCCACATAGTCGGCACCCAGTTCCAGCGCTTTTTGCAGGAAGACATCAAATTTTATCTCCCTGTTGCATAAAACGTCCGGATTGGGCGTTCTACCCTTTTCATATTCTGAAAACATGTAATCCACAACCCGGGTTCGGTAATGGTCAGAGAGATCGACTACATGAAACGGGATATCCAGTTTTTTGGCAGTCATTTCGGCAAAAATCACATCATCTTCCCAGGTACAACCGGCAGTAAGCGAACCTGTCGATTCCTTCCAGTTGATCATGAAAAGGGCAAAAACGTCGTATCCCTGCTCCTTCAGAAGGTAGGCAGCGACACTCGAATCGACTCCGCCCGAAAGACCAATGCAAACTTTACCGCTCATTTTCAATTTTCAAACTGTAAAAATAGTGCTTTTATATGCATTTCAGCAAAAACATGTCAAATGTGTATCTTTGTCTGATGCAACCGGTAAAAGAAATTATTGACCAAAACCTGTTCACCGCTGAAAATCTGGTGACTTTGCTTTCTGCAAAAGGCGAGGACGGCTTGTACATCCTGAAAAAAGCAGGAGAATTAAAGCTTAAGACAGTAGGGAATAAAGTATATTTCCGCGGACTGATCGAACTCTCCAATGTCTGTGAGAAAGACTGCCTCTATTGCGGTATTCGAAGATCGAACATTGCGGTTGAAAGGTACAACCTGACCGACGAAGAGGTACTGGGTGCTGCACGTTTCGCCTTCGAAGAAAGGTACGGATCCATTGTGATCCAGTCGGGAGAAGTCACCAACGAACCTTTCGTGGCAAGGATCGAAAGACTGATCAAAAACATCAAAGCGCTCAGCGACAACAAACTTGGAATTACTTTATCCCTGGGCGAACAGACAGAAGAGGTATACAGGCGTTGGTTCATTGCAGGCGCTCACCGTTACTTGCTGCGCATTGAAAGCAGTAATCCGGAACTGTACAGAAAACTCCATCCTGACGACGGGCATCATTTGTATGAAAAGCGCCTCGCCTCCCTGAAAATCATGAAGAAGGCAGGTTTCCAGGCCGGCACCGGGATCATGATCGGAACACCTTATCAAACCATGGAAGATCTTGCCAACGACCTTTTGTTTTTCAGGGATTTTGACGTAGACATGGTTGGAATGGGACCATTCATTGAGCACGATGACACGCCCTTCAAAAATCCACTACCTGAATCGCTTTCTCTTCCTGA
>JBAXUL010000078.1:0-19115 GCA_037129695.1 Prolixibacteraceae bacterium | reverse complement strand
GTTGATATTCCTGATGGCTTATTGGTAATTGGTGACAGAAATATGTTGCAGGCAGTAATTCGTAACCTACTTTCGAATGCAATCAAATTCACACCTAAAGGAGGAAAGATAAGTTTAAAAGCAACTACATCCGTGAACAAAATGGTGGAAATTTCAATACAGGATTCCGGTATTGGAATGAGCAGTTTATTGATGGATGGAATTTTCAGCCTCGATAGGAATACCAGTCGCAAAGGGACAGCCGGCGAGTATGGATCAGGATTCGGACTGATTATTGTGAAGGAGTTCATTGAAAAGCAAGGCAGCGAATTATTTGTAGAAAGTGTTGAAGGGGAAGGCACTATTTTTAGGTTTTCTTTGCCTTCGGAGATCAAATAAGTCTTCAATTCAGGTCAATTTTTATCGAGCTAATGGCTTGGATATTAGATATATATTAAATTAAGGAATAATTTTTTGCTGCATGGGTTTTAGCCCATATTTTGTCTATCTTGCGATAATGTATTTTTGGTTGAATCGTTCTGATGGTGGATGCCTGCATACAAAATCCCATTATATTAGTAATGGATTATTTTTTACAGGCATATTCTTTTGAAAATGCAATGTAAATATTTGACAATTAATTTATTGTGCTTTTGTTTTTAAGTAATGCACAAATAGTAATATCGTATTTTTTTCTTTGCGGGCTTTGCGAGCTTTGCGCGACACAACTGGCAGAATCCTCAAAAAATGGGAATCAGCATCTACGACATTTAAATGTTCTTTTAACTTAGGATAAAAGCTGGCAGAATTCGGCAAGGAAACAGCGTGATGGTAATCTGATGATAAAAAAAATCCAATTTAAAAATCGATTTCATGTTTCGGGAAATACCTGGAAGTCCTTAGTCGTTCTTCTCTTTGGTCTTATTCTCACCGTATTAATCGCGGTATACACTGGAAATCAGGTTGAGATACAGTTGAAGCAGGAATATGTATCCGTTTGTAATGAAATAAAGATAAAAATTTCCACCCAGCTTAATGCCCAGGCACAGTTGTTAAGAGCGGGATCTGCTTTGTTTGCTGCCTCTGACACGGTGACACGAAAAAAATGGAAAGATTTCAGCGAGTGTTTGAAATTCGAAAATTATCTTCCTGGTATACAAGGCATTGGATATTCGATGATTATTTCAAAACAAGATCTGAAGCAGCACGTTGAGACCGTTCGCAAAGAAGGATTTCCTGACTACTCTGTCAGACCTTCAGGCGACAGACCGGTGTATACCTCAATTATTTTTCTTGAACCATTTTCCGGACGAAATCTCCGGGCTTTTGGTTATGATATGTTTTCTGAAAAAACCAGGAGTAGGGCGATGGAAATGTCTCGCGATTCGGATGCTGCAGTCTTATCAGGGAAGGTCACGCTTGTTCAGGAAACAGCTGAAAATGTGCAAATCGGTACTTTGATGTACGTTCCGGTATACAGGCATGGAATGCCTGTGAAAACTGTTGATCAACGACGGCTGGCAATCAAAGGCTGGGTATACAATCCTTATCGGATGGATGACCTGATGCATGGCATTTTAGACAGGTGGGAATTAGACAAGCAGAAAAGAATTCACCTGGAGATCTTTGATGATAGCCTGAGCTACCGTTCAAAGTTGTACAACAGCCAGAAGAATGACACGATCAACCACAGTGATTCACCCAACAGGACGGTTTCGTTGCCGGTTGAGTTCTATGGAAAGAAATGGATTCTGCTTTTCACCCAGTCGCAGGAACAAAATTCAGCATTGAATGGAATGGTTCTCATCGTGTTGGCAAGTGGTTTGTTAATCAGTTTTTTGCTGTTTGCCTTATTTTTATCCTTGTTCAATACCCAGGCTCAGGCCATGCAAATTGCCGAAAACTTAACATCAGAGTTGAAAGCAAGTGGTGAACGTTTCAAAATCCTGCTGAATTCTACGGCCGAAGCGATCTATGGTATCGATTTGAATGGTGATTGCACTTTTTCCAATCAGGCCTGTCATTCAATTCTGGGTTATGAAAATGAAGGACAATTGATCGGCAAAAACATGCATGATCTGATCCATCATTCCAGTGCGGATGGTGTGAAAATGGATGTTGAAGATTGCCTGATTTACAGGTCTTTTATGAATGGAGAAGGTACGCATGTAGATGATGAGGTACTCTGGCGTGCCGATGGTACCAGTTTTCCTTCAGAATATTGGTCGTTCCCAATTTTTATCAACGGTCAGATTGAAGGTTCTGTCGTCACATTTTTCGATATTTCTGAACGGCGTAAAGCGGAGGAAAGGATCAATGAAGCCAAATTGGAGGCCGAACAGGCAAACCATGCGAAAAGTGAGTTTCTTTCCCGCATGAGCCATGAATTTCGTACTCCGTTAAATTCGATTCTTGGTTTCGCCCAACTTCTGGAAATGGGAGAACTCAGTATTGCGCATAAAAAGGGGGTTCATTATATATTAAACAGCGGGAAGCATTTACTGACATTGATCAATGAAGTACTTGATATTGCTAAAATTGAATCGGGACATATTCTGATTTTTCCCGAGCCGGTACATTTGTCACGCCTTGCCGCTGAGATGATGGACATTGTTCAACCGCTGGCCAATGACAAGAACATTAAACTGGTGTACAATTCACCCGAGGACTACCGGATATTTGTAAACACCGATCGCATTAAATTGAAACAGGTGTGGCTTAATTTGCTGAACAATGCCATCAAGTACAACAGGCCGGGAGGGTCGGTGATCATCAAAACTGATATTATTTTGAATTCAGTGGCAGGCGAGGAATTTGTTCGGGTTTCATTTATTGACAATGGTTTTGGAATCTCAAAGGATGATATTCAGAAACTCTTTATCCCATTTGAAAGGATCGGCGCGGAGAAAACAGAGTCAGAAGGAACAGGACTTGGGCTTGCGGTAGTTAAAAAATTGATGGATGCCATGGGAGCCAAATTCGGCGTGGATAGCCGGTTGGATGAAGGAAGCACCTTCTGGATTGAACTGCCCAGGATCGAAAGTCAGCAAAAGCGGTTGGAGGAATTGTCGAATAACAATGGGATAGAATATAATTGTGCACAAAAAACAGGAACCATCCTGTACATTGAGGACAAGTTATCCAACATTGAACTGGTCGAAGAAATATTGGGGAATCATCGTCCGGGAATTCGTATCATCAAATCGATGCTGGGAAAACAGGCCGTTAATTTGGCCATGGATTATGCCCCCAATTTAATTTTACTCGATCTGGATTTGCCTGATATTCATGGTAGTATTGTGTTTGAGAACCTGCAGAATGAAATTAAGACGAAGGATATGCCGGTGGTAGTTGTGAGTGCAGATGCCATGACCCAGCAAATTGATAAAATGTTGAAGGCAGGAGTGAAGGGTTATATTACAAAACCAATTGATATTGTGGAGTTTATCAAGACCGTGGATGCCTGGATTTAATCCTGCATGAAGTTATATCGTTATTTTCTGATTTTCCTTTGCAGGATTGGTTGCTAAACTTCACCACTCGCAGATTTGGATCTGTCAGGCATTCAGCATGCTGGAAATATCAAGTTTCTTCATTTTCATCACCTCCTGCATCACGCGTCCTCCCTTTTCGGGATCTGACATCAGGCTTCCCATGATTTCAGGGATGATCTGCCAGGAGATGCCATACTTGTCCCTGAGCCATCCGCATTGTACTTCGGAGCCACCCCTGGTCAGACTGTCCCAGAAGAAATCGATCTCCTCCTGAGTGTCGCATTCGACGACAAAGGATACTCCTTCGTTGAAATCGAATTCGTGGTTGCCCGGACCATCCATCGCGGCAAACTGGGCGTGGTTCAGAGAAAAACGACCAAATTTTACATTCCCTTTTGGCTGTTCTTCCCCATCTCCGCAGAGTTCAAGATAGCCTATGCCAGAGTCATGGAAAATTGAAGTATAGTATTGGATGGCCTGATGGGCATCACCGCAACGGTCGCCCACAAAAAGCAGGGAAGGGATGATCTTTTGTCCGTCAATAGGCAATTCACCCAGCATCAATTGCCAGGTCATGCCGAACTGATCGACGACCCAGCCATATTTCACGCTCCAGGGATATTTGTCCAAAGGCATCATGGCCGTTCCTCCTTCTAAAAGCCGGCACCAGATGCCTTCAATTTCTTTGTCCGACTGGCAGGTTACCATCAGGGAGATGGATGGATTGATTTTAAACATGGGTCCGCCATCCAGTCCCATGATCTTTTTTCCTTCTATTTCAAACTGCACTGCGATAGATGATTCTGAAATTATTCTTGAGTTTCCGAAAACGGAACAATAGAATTTTGCAGCTGCTTTGGCCTGGTTGTCGAACCACAGGCAGGGATATATGGGACGGGTCATGTGTTGTAATATTTGAGTTTATTATCAGAAACAGAATTTATTTCTATTTTTAATCCCGTCAGGGATTTAATATGGGTAGAATATCGATAATTGATTGCCCATCTCGTCCCGTACGGGACGAAATGGGCAATCAATCCTTTGCTTTCTACCAACATTTTATGCCTCCTGCATATTGATTGATAAAATTTGAACAGTCTCTCATTATACCCGAAATTTTCAATTCTGTTTCACCATTAAGCATCATTTGTGAAATTTTGAAATTCCGTTTGAATGCATGGAATTTGCATATACATTTTCATCGCCTTTTGTGGGATAGACCCATGCTCGTTCAAAAAAAAAATCGATTATTCCCTGGTAGAGGTTTGATGAAGTTAAAAAGAACATGTAAATGTCGTAGATGCTGATTCCCATTTTTTGAGGATTCTGCCAATTGTGTCGCGCAAAGCTCGCAAAGACTGCAATGAAAAAAATGCAACATTACTATTTGTGCATTACTTAAGTGCTTTTAATGGCTTTAATATTAATGATTTAGCCTCTAGTAATGGATAGGGTATCAGGATATTCCTGTTCCCCTGTTTGTGCTGAAGTTTGTTTCCTTCCAGCTCCTGACAGCCTTTTCCAGATTAATCCCTCTTCTTTCCTGGACTTTGTTACTTAAACACCTCCCTCACCGCCTCCAGATATCCATATTTGAAAGTGGAATCCGGTTCGAGGTAACTACCTTCTGCCCATTCGTTCCAGGCATTAATGGTCACCAATTTGTGCCTTTCGGGATGTTTTTCGAGGTATTGCTTAGCTTCCAGCAACGCTTCTTTGAATAGGGCAGGAGTGGTATGAACAACTGCATGCTGCACTTGAACCGGGAATCTTGGATTGTTGTCCCATCCGATTGAAACCTGCGGAAAATAGGGCAGCGTAAATGTCGAATCGTATTCGGCCCATTTGGCGATTCCCTTTTTAACCCAATCCGCATAATCTTCCTGAGGTGCAATGTTGGTATAATGAATCCACTGGTAATTGGTCATGCTGTTAAAGCCCAGATACAAAAGCGCCTGATTTTGTGTCTTCACCCTGTCGGAAGGAACTCCCTCCAGGGATTTTGGAATCTGACCCCAAACGATGGCCTGCAGATGCAACCCGGGAAAACCTGCAGCAATGGTTTTTCGGCGAAAAATAGCCAGCGCTTCCCTGGCTTTTTGGGTACCCCCGATTCCCCTGATGAAAGTGCCCAGTTCGTAAATACTGATGACTGGCATCTTGTCTATTTTGTAATAGTTGGGCGCTTTGAAATAATCATTGATTACATGGTCAATCATCTTCACAAATGTCAGACTATCGACGCCACCTTTCCAGTAAATCTTGTTTTTGTCGGGATTGGCAGGATCCAGGTAACTGTTGTGGTCGTGATTGGCCCACATCAGGCAGAAATTCATTTTCCGGTTGTTGGAAGCTTTCAGAAACCCGTTGTTGAGGCACTCCTCGAGGTAAGGTTTTCCGGTGTACCAGTACCAGTCGAAAATAAAGGTATTCACCCCATATTGGGTGGCGGCTTCAATTTTCTGCTGCATCACTATTGGATCAGATTCATCGAGGTAGCCCCACAATGGTACTTTTGGAAGTTGTTCTCCGGCAAATTTGGGTTTGGATTTATAGATCGCCTCCCATTCACCTTTGCCATCCGGAAATACCGAGATTTCCCTGAACCGTTCGGCCGGATGGTAGGCGGGCCAGTAAAATGCGGCTACATCATACGTTTGGGTTTTTGCTTTTTTCCCGGGAATGTTTTGACTTTTGATTCCTGAAAATCCCAACAAGTTGATCATCAAAAGAAAGAGGCGTAAGTTGGTCGTGTTCATGTGATGCGAAATTTGGAGTGATGAACAAAATAAGCAATTTCTCCCGATCATTTTGAAAGAATTTTCAGACCAATACTTGCTCTGTTTTTGGAATTTTTCTGATGATCTAATTGACAATTTTGTAAAAATACACCTTTCATAGGTTGAAAATCTGCGTTCTGCCGTACTGTAAAGCAAATCCAAATTTAAGCGGCATAGATTCAGCGCATTACTCTGCAGTAATTGGAAGGAACAATGTCTGGATCATACTACCAATGTGCTCTGAATTCATTAAATTTTTCCTTACTTAGTATAAAATTACCGCAAACTATTAATTCGCAAATTTCCTTTGATTATTTTGACTTCGGAAAGAAACCCGAGTGTTGATTTTTTCTCTTTTGTTGAAGGTAATCAGGAAAATAGTGATTGTTTTGATTTTGTTTATTCTGCAATTCGTTGGTATTTCTGTTCACGACGATAGCAATCAACCTTAGATAATTAATATTGAAATCAATGACAAGAATTCGGTTATTCAATTTTGTATTTCTTTTCGCAATGGCCGCCAGCCTCTCCTTGCTGCAGGCACAAAACTGGCCGGGTTGGCGTGGTCCGGCCGGGGATGGGACAAGTTTGGAAACGAACTTGCCCGTGAAGTGGGATTCTGTGACCAATGTATTGTGGAAAAGCCCGATACCGGGTATTGGCTATTCTTCCCCGATTGTCTGGAACGATAAGATCTTCACTGTTACAGCACTTCAGGATTCCCATGAAAAAGTTTTGCTTTGTTTTGACGCCGGTAATGGCAACTTGTTGTGGCAGAAAACAGTTGTTAAAAGTGCCTTCGAAGCCAAACACAACGACAACAGTTTTGCATCAGGGACTCCTGCCACCGATGGCACATTGGTTTATGTCGCCTTTCTGGACGGAAGTGATGTGGTCGTTGCCGCCTATGATTTTTCAGGCACCCAGGCATGGATTCAGCGCCCGGGAACCTACTCCAGTCCACACGGGTTCAGTTGTTCTCCTGTGCTTTTCGAAGACAAGGTGATCGTCAATTGTTCCAACAAGAGTAATTCTTTCGTGGCTGCATTAAGTCGCACGGATGGACATGTCCTTTGGAAAACCCTGCTCGACAAGCAAACCCATAGTTTCAGCACACCTTTGATCAGGGAAGTTTCAGGGAAAATGCAGATGTTTTTTTGTGGAAACCTGGAAATTGCCTCCTACAATCCCAATGATGGTTCAAAATATTGGTTTGTCACAGGCCCTTCAGAAGAATTTTGTTCCACACCGGTCTATAATCAGAAGTCGGGTATGGTACTAACAAGCAGTGCCTGGCCCAAACGTATCCTGATGGCCATCAGACCCGACGGTCTTGGCGATGTGACTGCAACCCACGTTGCATGGCAATCGGCAAAAGGAGGTTTATATGTTCCTTCCCCAATCTGTACGGACGATTATCTCATTACTACCATGACGTCGGGACAAGTGCATTGCATGGAGGTTGCCACAGGCAAAATTTTATGGGTCGAAAATTTGGGAAAACAGTATGCCTCGCCGGTTCTGGCCGGAGGCTTGGTTTATATGCCCAACGACGAAGGTGTGATCACGGTATTCAAACCGGGAACAGAATTCAACCCAATTGCTAAAAATGCAATTGGAGAGAAAATGTTTGCTTCACCTGCCATCAGCAGTGGGAAAATTTATCTGAGGGGTTTCCGGCACCTTTATTGTATCGGCGGAAACAGTTCAAAATGAATCAACTGATGAAATTACAATTAGGTAATGTTTACTTGATCTGAACATCTATCTGGTTGGGTAATTTTGTCAAAAATATCCTTATTTATGATTTACATGGCAGACACAGCCGACCTGAACGAACTCAGGGAGCTGTACCGGTTTTTCCCTTTGGAAGGTGTAACCACCAATCCAACTATTTTAATGCACGCAGGCAATAAATTTTCGGTTGCCATTGAAGGAATCCAGGAATTGGTAGGCACCGGAATGGTACATATTCAGATGATTTCTGCGGAATCAGACGACATGGTACGTGAAGCAAAGAAATACCGCAGCTATTTTGATTTCGGAGATAATTTCTATGCCAAAATTCCTGTAACACAACATGGTTTCAGGGCGATGCGTATCCTGAAGGATGCCGGCATCAATGTTACTGCAACTGCAATTTTCACCCAACAGCAGGCACTGGTAGCCATGAAGGCGGGCGCTGATTTTGTGGCCCCTTACGTGAGCCGGTTGGATAATATTTCTTCCCATGGGATTGAGGTGGTCGGTGATATTGTGGAGAATATCAAGGAATACGGACTGAGGGGCAAAGTTCTCGCAGCGAGCTTTAAAACCGTCGACCAGATTTACCGGGTAAGTATGGCCGGTGCGCATTCGGCTACCATCGGGCCTGAGTTGCTTCACCAGTTGATCAAACACCCCATGACCGACATTGGTGTCAAACAGTTTGAGCTTGATGCTGAAGGACTATATGATATTGAATTTTGATCACAAAAATAATTATGAGATCATCAGACATCTCAACTGAAAGGCAAACGATTATTTAAAATTATTTTGTCACGCAAAGCACGCTAAGGAGTCGCAAAGAAGAGGAATTGAACTTTGCGTTCATGGTTTACTTTTCACTTCATCTTTTAAGAAATTTGGTTGAAGATGTTGTAATTTCCAATTCCAAGTTTTGAACCGAAGATTATGGCCTACTTTTTCTTTGCGTTCCTCGGCGTGCTTTGCGCGTCCTCTTTTAAATATTAATTGAAGATTATTTTGTTTCCAAATCTAAACGTGAAAAATAAAATGCAACGATTCTTCCTTTTGGCACTGATTTTTACCGCTGTGCGCCTGAATGCCCAGCAATCAATTCCGCTGTACGAAGGCCCAATTCCTAACTCCATCCCTTATGCGATGCAGGAGATCAGAATGGAGAATAATGGACTGTTTCTAGGCTACAGAAGCATTGCGCAACCAACCCTGGCCATTTATCTTCCCGATCAGGCCAGTGCCACCGGTGCGGCAGTGGTAATTTGTCCCGGAGGTGGTTATGGCATGGAAAGCTACCGGCTGGAGGGTACCAACATCGCCGAGACATTTGTCAAAAATGGCATTGCTGCCTTTATTCTTAAATACCGCCTGCCAAGTGATTCCATTATGAAGGACAAATCGATCGGTCCGTTGCAGGACGCGCAACAGGCAATCCGGATTGTCAGGGAAAGAGCAAGGGAATGGAATATTGATCCGGCAAAAATTGGAATGATGGGATTTTCAGCCGGTGGTCATCTTGCTTCCACTGCCGGTACCCATTTTGACCAGACCTTCATCCTTAATGAAAAAAATACCAGTCTGCGCCCCGATTTCTTGGTATTGGTGTATCCGGTCATCAGTATGACTGATGAGTTAACCCATGGTGGTTCACGGAAAAACCTTTTGGGTGTCAATCCGTCGGCTGACCAGATTCAGCTTTTCTCCAATGAAATGCATGTGAACCCTAGGACACCTCCGGCCTGGATCACGCATACCGGCGACGATACAGTTGTTCCCGTGGAAAACAGTGTCCGCTTTTACCAGGCGCTTATCCGCAATAAGGTAGCCGCCGAGATGCACCTTTTCCCTGCCGGGAATCATGGGTTTGTGCTTAAACTGCCGACCGATGAATGGATGAAACCGTTGTTCCTGTGGATGTCAAAAGGCGGATTTACAAAGAAAATTGAAAATTGACAGTTGGAAATTAACGATACACATAAATGGAGTAGTTCTAATCTTTTTATTGTGAAGAAGTTACCTATCCCTGTTCGTCTTCCTGGATTTGTTTAACTATCAATGGGGTTCATCCTTTTCAATTGTCAATTACTTTTAAATATCTTGGCTTGATGTAAAAAATAATCTAAGTTTGCACCGCAGAATAATATTTCAGTCCAACTTTTCATAGCAACAGAATTTTCGAACTAACTCACTAAATGACAAATCCTCGCATCATCTGGATTACAGGAGCCTCTTCGGGTATTGGAGAAGCCCTCGCACAGAAATGGACCGCCGCCGGAACTCTATTAATATTGTCTGACCGCAACGTCGATCAAATTGAGATTGTTGCTGATCAATGCAGGAAAGGAGGAGCTGAAGTTTTAATAGTACCTTTCGACCTAACCAGACCAGATGAAATAGTAGTGGCAGTAGACAAGGTTCGATCTGTCACATCCCGAATTGACATTCTCGCCAATGTTGGTGGTATAAGCCAGCGCTCGTTAATACTGGATACTCCCTCTGATGTTGCACGCAGGATCATGGAGACTGATTTTTGGGGTCATGCGGAACTGACTCGACTGATATTGCCTCATATGATCAAAAATGGAGGAGGCAGTATCGTCGTATTGAGTAGTTTCTCCGGTTTGTTCGGGTTTCCGCAGAGATCCTATTATTGTGCAGCCAAGCATGCCTTACACGGATTTTTTGAAACATTGATGCTGGAGCACCATCGGGATAAAATCCACGTTACAATGGTCTGTCCGGGGAGAGTAAAAACCAATATTTCGTACCATGCCCTGACTTCAACCGGGCAGGAATACGGAAAGATGGACAAAGGTCAGGAAAATGGAGTCTCTGCGGCTTATTGTGCCTCTAAAATTGACAAGGCCGTTAAAAGGCACAGGAAACAAGTGATTATTGGTAAAAAAGAGGTAATTATGCCTTATCTGAAGAGATTCGCTCCGTGGATCTTCTTCAAGATAGCAACCAGGATTGATCCGAATGCATAACTGATAGAGATGGTAACAGGCAGTATTTTCATTGCTGTTTTTTAGACTTAAGATTATGGAAGGAATTGTAGTTAGCGGAATTCAACAACTAGGTATTGGCGTCACAGACGTAGAAATAGCATGGAAATGGTATCGAAAGTACTTTGGTATGGATATCAAGGTAGTTGATGATTGCGCGACTGCCAAGCTGATGTTGCCCTATACGGGTGGACTTCCCCAGGAAAGGCGCGCAGCACTCGCCCTGAACATGAACGGCGGTGGCGGTTTCGAAATCTGGCAATACACCAAACGCGTGCCACAGGCTCCCATTTTTGAGCCACTTCTGGGTGATTTGGGGATATTCGCGGCCAAGATCAAGACTCGGGATGCGCGCAAAACCCATGACTGGTTTTCAGAAGAGAAATTAAATGTAAGTCCAATTCTTACTGATCCTGACGGAAGGAATTTTTTCTTTGTAACAGATCCTTTCAACAATGTTTTTCAGGTAATTGACTCGGGTAATTGGTTCGGAAACCGCCTCCAGCATACAGGTTCCGTTTATGGCGTGATCGTTGGTGTCACCAACATTGAAAATTCCAGAAAAGTATATTCAGATATTCTTGGGTACGACCAGGTGGCATTTGATCACCAGGGTACTTTTGCCGATTTGAACTATCTGAATGGGGGAGATGCCCGGTTCAGAAGGGTTTTGCTTCGAAACAGCAAGCCAAGGCCTGGTGCCTTTGGCCGACTTTTCGGGGACAGTGAGATTGAATTGATTCAGGCCGAAGGCCGCACCCCACGCAAAATATTTGAAGGACGTTTTTGGGGCGATCTCGGGTATATTCACCTTTGCTATGATATCAATGGCATGGAGAAACTGAATGCCACCTGTGCCAAGCGTGGATTTGCCTTCACGGTAGACAGTTCGGCAGATCATGGTGGAAATAGTTTTGATATGGGTGAGGCGGCAGGCCACTTTGCCTACATTGAAGATCCGGACGGAATCCTTATCGAATTCGTAGAGACCCACAGAGTGCCCATATTCAAGAAACTGGGCATCTATCTGAATCTCCGCAAAAGAAATCCGAACAAACACCTGCCCAACTGGATTTTGAAATCCCTGGGACTGAGCAGGATCAAGGATTAAAATAGAAATTTCAGACTTGCAGCTTTGGAATTTCATGCAATTGGCTGATAGCGAAAAGCTTTCAGCCAATTGTATTTTATGTCGATTTCAGGATAAAACAGCCGATACAAATTCGTCGGGTTGTTCTGCATGCAGCCAATGACCGGCATCCGGGAAATCAATCAATTTGGCCTCCGGATAAATTTTACGGATTTCCAACCAGTCAGAATCACTCACATATTCAGACTTTAGTCCCCTCAGGAAGGTAACCGGGTATGCTGTTATCGGCCTGCGCTCTTCGAACCAGTCCATATTTACTTCACTGACGATCGATTTGAACGAATCCCTTAGGACTCCCGCATTCATTTTCCATTCAAAATGACCGGCATGTGTCCTGTGAATATTTTTAAGGAGGAAAAGTCGAACAGTCTCTTCCTTGATTTTAGAACTGAAAAAGTTATCAAGTTCCTTGCGGGAATGATAACTGCCAAGATCCGGATTTTCCAGCAACTTAAGTATCATCTCATGTTGCCTGATGTGTTTGTAGGAGATGTTTCCGGTCAGGTAATTTTTTGGCGCAATGTCGACGATCATCAGCCGGTTCACTTTTTCCGGATATTCCGCGGCGAATTGCATGGCTACTTTTCCTCCCATGCTGTGACCCATCAATAAGGCACTATCTGTATGGGTGTATTGGAAAAACTCAGCCAGATCATCTGCCATTTCTGCATAAGTGTGGCTGGAAGTATGGGGAGATGCCCCATGGTTCCTGAGATCCGGGAGCAAGAGCGTAAAATGTTTTTCCAGTTTTCGGGCAATGCCAATCCAGTTATCCGACGATCCGTACAATCCATGCAGGATAATCAGTTTTGGTCCGGAGCCGTATTGGCGGTAATGTAGCTTCATGGGGAAAGGCAAAAGTAAAAAGGCAAAAGGCAAAAGTGGAGAAAGGAGTCCTCAGAGTTGAAAAATAGTAAGATCAGCGCGTTCCTTTCTTTTGCCTTTTGTCTTTATTTTTTAACAAGGCATTCCTTGTACCGCCGGATCGTCTCCTCCAGTCCAAGGTAAAGGGCATCGGCGATCAGTGCATGGCCGATGGAAACCTCCTCCAGATTCGGAATGTGCTGGTCGAAATAGCGCAGGTTCTCCAGACTCAGATCATGTCCAGCATTCAGGCCAAGACCCAATTCTTCTGCAATCTTTGCGGCCTGAATAAAGGGCATTATTGCCTTCTCAGGGTTTTCGGGATAATCTGTGGCATAAGGTTCCGTATAGAGTTCGACCCTGTCGGCGCCTGCTTTGGCTGCACCTTCAATCATGACAGGATCTGTCCCGACAAAAAGTGAAACACGAATACCAGCAGATTGAAATCGTGCGACCACTTCTTTCAGGAATTCGTGATTTTTCACCGTATCCCAGCCGGCATTGGAAGTAATTGCTGAGGGCGAATCGGGTACCAGTGTGACCTGGTGCGGGCAGACTTCCAGAACCAGTTCGATGAATCGTTGATCGGGATATCCTTCAATATTGAATTCGGTGGTAATCAGAGGTTTCAGCTCACGTGCATCGGCATAACGGATATGCCTTTCGTCCGGACGGGGATGAATGGTGATACCTTCGGCGCCAAACTTCTGACATTGGGTAGCCGCAAAAGTGACACTGGGCATCGAACCTCCCCGGCTGTTTCGCAGTGTCGCAATTTTATTTATATTTACGCTTAATCGTGTCATTTCTGCCTTCAATTAATTAGGTTTGCAATTTACGAAATGATTCTCATTCATCAACCACATTACCATCGGTCATGATAGCTGAAATGTTGATTTCTGACTCTATACCCTCAGTAAGCATTCACGACACTGCTTCCAAAGTGCTTGCGATGATGGATGTCTTCAGGGTATCTCACCTGCCGATCGTTACGAATCAGGAGTATCTCGGAGTGATCTCGGACAAGGAGATTTTTGATGCCCATGATTTTGATGAACCCCTGGATAACCTGGTAACAGAGTTATTGCTGAAACCGCATGTGCATCCACAGCAGCACATATTCGAAGTGGCTGCAATTGCCTCGGCCTGTGGAGTTTCCATTGTTCCTGTATTGACAGAGGATCATGTTTATCTGGGATCAATATCCAGGTATGATTTAAGCAATACCCTTACGACACTGTTTTCACCCAATGAGCCGGGAGGTATTCTGGAACTTCAGATGTGTGAAAATAATTATTCGCTCGCTCAGATTACCCAGATTATTGAAGGAAACGACGCGCGGATTTTAAGTCTCTATACCTGGAAACCCGCCGGCTCAACCACAGTGCTTAATGTCACCATCAAGGTTAACCAGGTAGATCTTTCAGGCATTATTCAAACCCTGACCCGTTACAATTATGAGATTACAGCCACCTACATGGATCAGACTCCGCTCAAGAGCCTGATTGATGACAGGTTCGACCAGTTTATGCGATACATGAATACTTAAATATTTTTTGATGAAGATTGCCCTTTTTGGATGGACCATAGGACCTATTTTTTACGATAGCATGAAACGGTTGCTGGAGATCTTGCATCACCATGAAACCGAAGTAATCATTTATTCACCGTTTTTGACCTACCTGAAAGAGGAGACCGGAATAGATCCCGGATTGACCGGAGAATTCTCGTCGGACAAGGATCTGGCAGGAGTCGATTTTTTTCTGAGTATTGGCGGTGACGGTACTTTTCTGGAGGCCATTACGCTGGTGAAGGATTCGGCGATACCGATGGTTGGCATCAACAGTGGCCGGCTTGGTTTTTTGGCTGATATTGCCCAGTCTGAGCTGGAGTTTTCGATGGATCAGTTATTTGCCGGCAAATTCATCATACAGCCGCGCTCGCTGATTAAAATCGAGAATGATTTTGGCCTGTTTGCCGATTTTCCTTACGCTTTGAATGAATTTACCGTGCACAAGCAGGACTCTTCACAGATGATTACCGTGCATGTGGAAGTAGGAGGGGACCTGCTGAATACCTATTGGGCAGACGGACTCATTGTATCTACACCTACCGGCACAACCGCCTATTCTCTCAGTGTCGGTGGACCGATCATTACGCCTGATTCGGCCAATTTTGTGATTGCTCCAATCGCGCCGCACAATCTGGCTGTCAGGCCGGTAGTTATTCCCGATCACGAGGAGGTTTCGTTGTGGGTAGAAGGTCGCGGAGGCCGGTACATGGCATCGCTGGATTCAAGATCTGAACCCTTCGATACGGCCATGATCTGGAAAATCCGGAAATCAGACTTTATCATCAACGTGCTTAAATTCGAAAATCAGTCTTTTTATGAAACACTGCGTAAAAAATTGTTGTGGGGAGCTGACAAAAGAAATTAATTCACCAGAACAAGACGTCATTTAAGATTTTTTATGCTTTTAGCCGGTTCGATAAATATGAATTCCGGTGTAATCTATTACTTTTGTTGCCGTTATCAATTGTTGGCACTTAAAAAAGGACGTTTCAATGGGTCGAATCTCGGGAAAGATTTTTTTCTCAATGCTGTTAATTAGCTGTTTTTTGTCGGCCAAACCGCAAAAAGCACTCGATGTCGGTATTCTTGCCGGCGCAGCTACCTATTGGGGAGATATTGACCAGGTTGATTATGGTCAGGCGGTCACTCCGTTGTACGGATTGATAGCCAGGTATAATTTTAATCCCAGGATAGCTGTCAGGGGTCAGTTGCTTACCGGAAAGCTGCAGGCCGCAGGAATTTTTCCGGGAGCCAATCTTGCCGAATACATTCCTGATGTTCAGCAATATGAGAATAGTGGTAAAGATTCCTACAATTTCAGCCGTTCAATCCAGACACTTGAAGCCATTTTCGAATTTAATTTTATGGCCTACCAAAGCGGGAGTCTCAAGAAAAACCGTTTTACCCCCTTTCTCTCCCTTGGATTGGGTTGCTTATATTCCAGAGCACCCTCAACCGGTACGCTCCTATTGATGCCACAGCCTATCCCTCCTGACCCGAATATAGTTCCACCGGGTCCAATTCTTTACGATGCGGTTCAGGTTGACGGGAAAAATACCAATGCGGCAGCCATCCTGGCACCGACCATCCCTGTAGGATTTGGAATAAAATACAACCTGACAAAGAGACTGGGCGTTTGTGCCGAAATATGTGTTAGGAAGACTTTTACAGATAATATTGACAACCTGAAAGATCCGGGAAAGTATCAGTTTCCTGCCTCAAATGTTGATAACAGCATGTATCCAAGTCCTGATCAATTTGTTCCAAGTGTGCTTTATAACAACGATTGGTTTGCATCAGTTAATGTTTCACTTCATTGGCAGATATGGACCGACAAGGGCATATGTAAAGTTATGGATGATAAAAACAGTTATTACGGAAAGAAAAGTGGATTCTAAAGAATTGAATAGCAATACAATACCGCAACATGTTGCCATCATCATGGATGGCAACGGACGATGGGCCGAACTTCATGGTAATGACCGGATATTTGGTCACCGCAAAGGAGTAGAAGCCGTAAGGTCGGTGGTTGAAGGGGCGGGAGAGATCGGTATACAATACCTGACCCTCTACGCTTTTTCGACAGAGAACTGGAATCGGCCCAAAGAGGAGGTCGATGCCCTGATGGGATTATTGGTACATGCCATCGTTGCCGAGACTGAAAACCTGCATCAAAACAATGTTTCGCTGCGGGCAATCGGAAATTTGGAGTCCATGCCGGTTGAAGTTCAGCAGAATTTGGCCGGTGCCATTGCCAAAACAGCCGGAAATACTGGGCTTAGGCTTGTATTGGCACTTAGCTATTCAGGCAGATGGGAGCTGGTTGAAGCTTCCAAAAAACTGGCTGATGAGTTAAAAAATAACAAAATTGACAAAAGTGACATTAATGAAGAGTTGATTGGAAAATATCTTCCTACATTTGGCCTGCCCGATCCAGAACTGTTGATTCGAACCGGCGGTGAATTTAGGGTTAGTAATTTTCTTCTTTGGCAGATTGCTTATACCGAGCTCTTTTTCTCACAAAAATTGTGGCCCGACTATCGCAAAGAGGATCTATTTGAGGCAGTTACCGATTTCCAAAAGAGAGAGAGACGGTTTGGAAAAACTAGTGAACAAATCAGAATTTGACATGGTCAAAAGAGTAGTATTTTTATTTCTTGTTTTATTTTTCAGCGCTCAAGTATACGCACAAACTGTTGCCGACAGCACCAATTTCTCCGTTTTTTACGACAGTCCCAAGCATTATACCCTGTCCGGTTTGGAAATAAGTGGTATTAGATTTCTGGATACTGAAGTATTAAAAGGACTTAGCGGTCTGACAATTGGCGACGAAATTATCATTCCCGGGGATCAGGTGACATCCGCGTTAAAAAAGTATTGGAAACAAGGACTTTTTTCGGACGTAAAGATTTCAGCGACCAAAATCGTTGGGGATAAGATTTGGTTGAATGTGTTTCTGCAGGAGCGGCCACGTCTTTCGGCCAAGAATTACCATGGTGTAAGTAAAAGTGAGAAGGAAGATATTGAAAAACAGGTAATGATGCTGATTGGTGGGCAGGTTACGGATAATCTTGTCAATACCGCGCAGAGACAAATACTCAGTTTTTACCAAGGAAAAGGATTCTACAACACAGACGTCAATATTGTACAAAGAGATGATACGACCAAACAAAATCAGCTCGCACTTGAAATTTACGTCAACAAAAAAACGAAGGTTAAAATCAGTAAGATTGAGTTTGTTGGAAGTAAGGCTCTGACCTTTTTTGAGTTGGAAAAATCAATGAAGAAAACAAAACAGAAAAAACTGTACAATTTCTTCTCATCCAAGAAATTCCTTCAGGATAAATTTGAAGAAGACAAAATAAACCTGATCAAAAAATACAACGAAAAAGGCTACCGCGACGCAATCATTGTGGCTGATTCGATCATCAAAGACACCACTTTAAATACGGTTCACCTGAAATACTGGGTCGATGAGGGCGACAGGTATTATTTCAGGAATCTGCGTTGGGTCGGGAATACGGTACTAACGGATGTTCAGCTTTCCAGGGTACTGGGAATAAAAAAAGGCGATGTATTTGACCAGAAATTGCTCGACAAGCGCCTTACAGAGGATGATGATGCCGTTTCAAACGAGTATCTGAATACGGGTTATCTCTTTTTTAACCTGAATCCGGTGGAAGTGAAGGTCGAGAACGACTCCATTGATTACGAAATGAGAATTGTGGAAGGTTCACAGGCGACCATCAATTCCATCGGCATCAAAGGAAATACCAAAACCAATGAGCACGTGGCCCGCAGGGAGTTGTACACTCGTCCGGGCCAGTTGTTCAGCAAGGAAAATATCATTCGTTCAGTCAGGGAGTTGTCTCAGATGGGTCACTTCAACCCTGAAGCGATCAAACCGGATGTGGTTCCTCATCCGGAAGACGGTACAGTTGACATCAACTACGAACTTGAAGAACGTGCCAACGATCAGGTGGAACTTTCAGGAGGCTGGGGAGGCGGTATGTTCGTCGGAACCATCGGCTTAAAGTTCTCCAATTTCTCAGTCAGAAACATTGGCAATAAAAAAGCATGGAAACCTCTTCCAACAGGAGATGGTCAAACCTTGACACTCAGGGCACAAACCAACGGCTCCTATTATCAGTCTTATAGTTTCTCGTTTACAGAACCATGGTTGGGCGGTAAAAAACCAAATTCATTCACATTCTCCACTTACTATTCGCTGCAGACAAGCGGAAACAGTGCCTATAATTATGGAAACGGTGGCTATGGAGGTTATGGAAGCGGTTATGGTTCAGGTTACGGGAGTGGTTATGGAAGCAATTACGGTTCTGGTTACGGAAGTCAGTACAATCAATACAATTACGAAATTTCGCAGAAAATGGGTGTGCTGGGTGCGTCCATTGGACTCGGATATCGTCTGAAATGGCCTGACAGCTATTTTACCATGTACCACGAATTGTCGTACCAAAAATACATTCTGGACAACTGGCAATATTTTCTCTTTCAGAATGGTACATCCAA
>JBAXUL010000077.1:0-19245 GCA_037129695.1 Prolixibacteraceae bacterium | reverse complement strand
ATGCCATGACGATCGGTTTCGAAGATGCCGTTCAAGTCAACGACGGTGTGGACAGACTAATGGGAATTGTGAATCAGGCCTAAGGAAGGTCGTCGAGACGGAGACGACCAGGATGAGGGGACGATGGCGAACATTTGACCAAATGTTTAATCATCCAGTGTATCAACCCCGTTGCAACCGGGGATATGAATGGACAGCATCCAGCATTAGTGTAAAAATTTTCGACAAAAGCAGAGTTCAGGTATCGGACGGAATAATAAAATTCTGAAAATAGGCCGAGCATTTGGCTATGAAAGCTTGAAATATATTATATTGCAACCAATATTTATTGCTAATTATAAATTATTTAATTTTAATTATATGAAAATCAAAGGATTATTATTTACGTTGACGCTTATGTTTGCTGTCTTCGTACAACTTCGGGCAGCTTCAATCGACCAGAAAAAGCTCGTTGGCAAATGGGAATACTCTGCTCCTACAGCTCCGCCCAGCTACACCTCCGGTCAGGTAATTTTCACACAAGTCGGAGATAAGCTTAAGGGACAATTGGTGATCGAAGGCCAGAGTGTAGATTTTTCAAGCGTTACCATCAAGGAAGATGTTGTCTCAGTAGGAATCTATCTGGAATCTACCCTGATTAACGTCAATTTCAAAATGGTAGGCGACGCCCTTGAAGGCAAAGCCGAAACTCCCGATGGTCCGGTTGCATTAAAAGCCGTAAAAAAATAGGTTTAGCGTTGGTGATACTGCTTGTCGTAATACTTTTCGTAAGCACCGGATGAGACGTTTTCGAGCCAGTCTGAATTGGTAAGATACCAGTCGACAGTTTTGCCGAGGCCCTCCTCAAACTGCAAGGAGGGTTTCCAGCCCAGCTCTTTCTCAATTTTCGAGGAGTCGATGGCATAGCGCATGTCATGACCTGCGCGGTCTTTCACGAAAGTTATCAATTGTTGGGAAGTGCCTTGGGCTCTTCCCAATTTTTTGTCCATCACGTCGCACAATGCCCTGATCAGGTCAATGTTGGTCCATTCATTGATGCCCCCGATATTGTAAGTCTCGCCAATAACCCCCTGATGAAAAATCACATCGATGGCAGAGGCATGATCCTCCACATAGAGCCAATCGCGGATGTTCTCACCTTTCCCGTAAACAGGAATGGGCTTACTATGCTGGATATTGTGGATGCACAGCGGAATCAACTTCTCCGGAAACTGGTTGGGACCATAGTTGTTGGAGCAGTTGGAAATTAATACCGGCAGGTGAAAAGTATTGAAATAGGCCCGTACTAGGTGGTCGGAACTTGCTTTGGATGCAGAATAGGGACTTTTAGGATCGTAAGAAGTAGTTTCGGTAAACAGACCGGTTTCCCCGAGAGAACCATACACCTCATCCGTTGAGATATGGTAGAATTTTTTCCCATCCATGTTCCCTTTCCAATGCTCCTTGGCCGCATGGACCAAATTAAAAGTCCCGAAAATATTGGTGCGGATAAAGGCAGCAGGATCGGTAATCGAACGGTCAACGTGAGATTCTGCCGCGAGATGGATCACAGCCTCTATCGGATAGGTCTCAAAAATACTGTTAACCAAATCAATATCAGTGATGTCTCCCTTGACAAAAGTATAATTCGGCAATGTATCAATGTCCTTCAGGTTCTCAAGATTTCCTGCATAAGTGAGTACATCCAGGTTGATAATCTGATATTCGGGATAATTCTTTACAAACCGCCGTATAACGTGTGAACCTATAAATCCTGCACCACCGGTAATTAAAATTGTCTTCATGATATTTTTAGTTGATGTTTGATAAGTAAAAATCTGACAGTAAGTTAAGTTTTTTCGGAATCCAACAGATTCAATTGGCAAGGTAAGGTCTTTATTGGAGTTGTGCGCTTCCGGTTATTTGCATCTCCCCCATTTCAAGGATTTCTTTCTGTCCTCAATCAATATTCCTGATCTTCTTCTCCCAGTTCCAGGCTGAAAGAAGGGTGGCTTCCAGCGAGGCAGCGGCGTTCCATCCTAAAACCCTGTTGGCTTTGGTGGTATCGGCAAAAATCTTTTCGATATCGCCCGGCCTTCTGCTGACAATCTTGTAATTGACCTTTTGTCCTGTAGCTGCTTCAAACACATGTAACAATTCCAGAACCGAGACTCCATTTCCGGTTCCGACATTGAAGAATTCGAAAACCGATTCATTTTTCCGGTTGAGCAGCCTTTCGATGGCGATTACGTGGGCCTTGGCCAGATCCACCACATTGATGTAATCGCGGATACAACTGCCATCCGGTGTATTGTAATCATCTCCGAAGACCTGAAGTTGCTGACGAATTCCTGCTGCAGTCTGGGTCACAAAAGGCACCAGGTTGCTCGGCACTCCATTGGGAAGTTCGCCGATCAGGGCGGAAGGATGGGCGCCGATCGGATTGAAATACCTAAGGGCAATGGTTTGTATGCGTTGATTGGCTTTCGTGAAATCGCGTATAATGTCCTCACCGATGATTTTTGTGTTTCCATAAGGTGATTCAGCAGCTTTCCGCGGGGTATTTTCAGTAACCGGAAGTTGGTCTGGTTGTCCATAAACGGTACAGGAAGAGGAGAAAACAAGGTAGTCTGATTTGTACTTTTCCATGCATTCGAAAAGATTCACCAGTGAAATCAAGTTATTGCGGTAGTAAGCCAAAGGCTTTTCAACAGATTCACCCACTGCTTTGAAAGCAGCAAAATGAATAACTGCATCGATCCCTTTCGATTGTGCGAAAAAAGCATCTAGCAAAACCGCATCTTGCATGTTCAGACAGTGAAATTCAGGACGTATCCCGGTAATTTGTTCAATCTGACCAACTACCGTTTCGGCTGAATTGCTAAGATCATCGATGATGACAACCTCAAACCCTGCCTGCTGCAATTCAACAACGGTGTGTGAACCGATGTATCCAGTACCCCCTGTGACCAATATTTTTCCCTTCATGTGGTGCTTTTTATTCTTAAACTTTTAGTTGGTTCAGTTGTTATGTTCTCTGGAGTGAATATAATGGCAACAAACCCAGGATTTGATATTTCAAAATCGAGCCTTTCTTAAGTCCCGATGACGGAATTCAAATTCTTTTGGCGCAATTTCCCTTCAATTTTATTCCTCTATCAAAGTCAAAAGTACTAAATCTTGGATTTATTCTTATATTTGAGACCCAATTATTCGATCATGAACCTTTCAGTTTACATTTCAGAATTGTTGAAAATCAACGATTGCGTGATCATCCCCGATCTCGGAGGGTTTATTGCCAACTATCAGTCAGCACGATATGAAGGGCAGAGCAATCAATTTTCCCCACCAGCCAAGGAAATTATTTTTAGCGGAAAACTGAAAAAAAATGATGGTCTACTTGTCAATTACGTTTCCGAACGTGAAGGGGTAGGGTATCTTGAAGCCAGAAAAATCGTTTCTGAATTTGTTTCTGAATACCTTTTTAAGCTGGAAAACGGTGAAAATGTGGATTTTGACCAGATTGGCACGCTCCGGTTCGACCAGAATGAGAATCTTTTGTTTCAAGCCGGTGCCTATCAACCTGTCAGGAGGGATGCCTATGGACTGGATGCTTTTCATTTCCCTGAGATTGCCAGAAAACACAATCATCCTGTCAAACCAGTTTTCAGAGACAAAGCACCTGAGCCACAAAGAGACCATCGCCCTATTATGAATCGTCAGGCAATCAAATATCTCCTGATCGCAATACCCATTGTTGCGTTGCTGTATTTTCTTCCTCTAAGTAATTTGTTTAAACACAAACAACTGATCAATCAGCTCGCTCCGAATAATGCCTCTCTTGCCATCTCAGATACACCTGTCAGCCTCAGGCCTGAAGCCAAAGTTTCAGAGAAAGAGGACACCCAGGATGTGCAAATGTCTGAGCCAAAACTGATTGTGGAAACCGAAAAGGTTTTACCCGTAAAGGTGAAGCCTGACAATTCCTCTGCTGAAACCACAATTCCGGAAAAAAATATGCCTGAAATGGTTTCAATCAATACTTCTCAGCCAGAGAAGTCCATTGCCCAGACCGTCGTCAATGAGTCGTCAAAAGGCAGATACCATGTAGTAGGCGGTTGTTTCAAAATAAGGGAAAATGCGGATAAACTGGCACAGGAGCTGATCAGCCAGGGTTATCCTGCTCAGGTTTCAAGTATGGGCAAAGGTTTCTTCAGGGTATCTGTTGATACTTACCCAACCAGAGGTGCCGCTGAGCAGACCCTAAAAAAATTGCTGACGGCAGAACCGGACGGAGGATTTTGGGTGATGGCAGACAAGAAGTAATTACTTTGTTGCCAGTTTCTGAACTTCCCGGAAAACCCGCATAAAATTTCCTCCCCAGATCTTCCTGATGTCTTTTTCGGAATATCCCCTCTTCACCAGTTCAAGCGTTACATTTCCCATTTGGCTCACGTCCCTGCATCCCGACAAGTCGCCGCCACCATCGAAGTCGGTTCCAATTCCTACATAATCAATTCCAATCACTTGAACGATGTGATCTATGTGATCGACCATGTCCTGAACGGTTGCCAGTTTGTTGGGGTATTTTTTCCCCGCTTCGCGGTATTCTTTCCATGCTTCCCTTGATTTTTCATCCGACAGATCCTGGAAATCGTTGTATTTTTTCCTGACAACCGCCATGACTGAATCCCTTTTCGGGTTTGGATCCGGTTTCTTCACATAGTCAGAAAGAAAGCACATCTGGATGACTCCTCCATTTTTTGCCAGAGCTTTCAAGTCATCATCGGTCAGATTCCTTGGATTGTCGCATATGGCGCGGGCGCAAGAGTGGCTCGCAATGATCGGGGTTTTGCTTAGGCGGACCACATCCATAAAAGACTCATCAGAGATGTGGGAAACATCGATCATCATGCCGGCTTTGTTCATTTCTGCCACGACTTCTTTCCCGAAAGAAGACAACCCATGATATTCCGCTCCCTTTTTCTTGTCTGTTGAAGAATCACATACATCATTGTTGGAAGTATGGCACAGGGTGATATACCTGATTCCCATGTCATAATATTTTTTCACCATGGTGATGTCGTTGGCAAGAGCATAACCATTCTCCAGTCCGATAAAGATAGCCCGCCTTCCCTCTTTTTCCAGATTGTAACCATCATCCGGAGTTAGGGCGATGGCCGCAACACCTGAATTTGCTTCCACATTCTTTTTGACCGCCGCCAATATGTCGAGTGCCTTTTTCTTGACATTGGCATCGCCCTCCGGTGTTCTGGGACCCTGTGCCACAAAAACAGCAAAAAACTGTGCATCCAGTCCGCCCTCTTTCATCCTCGGAAAATCACACTTGGTACCAGTCGTTGTTTGGTCATTCCTTTTTGCCACGTCAAAATCATCACGCAACAGATTCAGAGGAGTATCTGAATGGGTGTCAATGGTAAAAACTGATTGATGAATCCTCGCAGCCTTTGCCTCGGGGGTTTCCTTGGCAGCCACCGCTCCGGAAATTAAAAGAAATGATAAGATGAGACAGGATCTCTGGTGTACATTTTTTCCCATGGATAACAGTTTAATTGATCAGAAGTATGATAATCTTGAAAATCTATTGGAATATGGATAAACACTTACCATAAAAAGACCAATAAAGTCAGATATGGTTTAATCGAATTTTACCACTAAGGGAAGGAAGGACAGATCTCAGGTGTTGCACTCGCCAAGTCTCCCAGTCTCTCATTCATTCCTTCTCTCCGGCCTTTTACGTGATCCAAGTCGTCCACTCATCATTTGTACTCGGCTAACCTGCTCAAATATTTACCGATGATATCAAATTCGAGGTTGATCACGCTGCCCTTTTTGATGGCATGGAAATTGGTGTGTTCGAAAGTGTAAGGGATGATGGCCACCTGGAAAGAATCTTTTTGCGAATTCACAACCGTAAGACTGACCCCATTGACTGTTGCCGAACCCTTTTCCACGGTCATGTATCCCTGTCTGGCTTTTACAAGGTCAAAATCATATTTGAAAGTATAGTACCAGCTCCCATCCGCTTCGATTACTTCCGCACAAACAGCAGTCTGATCCACATGACCCTGTACAATATGCCCATCCAACCGGCCGTCCAGCTTCATGCTTCTTTCAAGGTTGACCTTGTCTCCCACCCTCAACAGTCCGAGATTGGATTTAATCAATGTCTCCTTGATGGCTGTGACCGTGTACTGGCTTCCATCCTTCCTGACCACCGTGAGGCAGACACCATTGTGAGACAGGCTCTGGTCGACTTTTAGTTCCTGTGTGAAATCGCAACTCAGCGTCAGGTGAACATTCTCCTGATCTTTTATGATAGATACCACGGTACCCATACCCTCTACAATACCTGAAAACATTTGATGAAGATTAAAATTTCACGAAGATAAAAAAAAGCACCCAACCTTTATTGTCATTAAGATGTTCATTCTAATTCAAAGTCATACTTCTGCACGCTTTCGTTTGGTGCCAACCTTTCTGTTTCAATCATCATTTTAGAAAAGACATTATTATTAAAATGCAGACTATCTGGCAATTACTGATTTTTAAAGAAAAGTTATCTCCTAACTTTCGCTTTTCTCAAAAAAACAGGGTAACTTATTGAATAATTGGCAGATTAACATGGAAGAAGGACAATCCTCGTTTCCCTTAAACAAATTCAAAGCTATTTGGACAGGATTGTTTGGATACTATTTCGACCCACATTTTTAAAAACAGTCAGCGATGGCCATGAATAAATTTATTCGGATGGCCGCACCGGATTACTTTTCACCGAAGTGTCCCTCAAGATCCTGCGGATAGGGCTCACCGATGCGGCCAATAAGTTGGAGTTTTCCTGCTTGGAAGGAGCCCTCCTTATGGGGTTAAACACAGCTTTATAAGGAAAATCAATTCGTGAATTTACTGTTTTTAAACAAATTATAAAAATCAATACAATGAAAAAGTTCATCTTGCTTTTGATGGCTCTTTTTGTGGTTTCATCCATTGGATTTGCATCCAACGATGTCAAAATCGACAAAACCCAAGCCGGGATTCAACAATTGAAAAATATCTCCATAGATCTTGGCGATATTACTTATCTGACTGAAGGTGAATTATCACAATTAATCACCGAATCAGTTCATGCGAGCTTATCACCATTGCCGGTTATGCAGTGCTCGGTTACAGTAACTGTAAGCGCAAAAGTAGGCGTGTTTAATGTTGAGGCGTCAGCAACTGCCTCCGGAGACTGCTCTGAAGTAAGAGCAATAGCCAAAGCACTTGCGAATCAAGTTCTTGCTGATATTAGAGCTTTTCTCATGGAATATTTTTAGCAATTCACCCATAAAATTTTAATGCTAACGTATACTGACTGCCAATAAAGGCAGTCAGTATTAAAGACAAAAAACTATGAAGAATAAACTACTTGTTCTGTTATTTGTCCTGTACGGACTTGACTCTATGGGCCAATTTGATAGTCTGTATCATTACAAAGTTAATTACGAGATGAAATTAAATTTTTTTGGTCCGATTTCTTATAATGCTAATTTCTCTTTTAATAATTCACAATCATTATTTGAATACAAAGAGACTTTTGGAGAAGACAAAGAAGATGATACACTGGAAGACGCGGATGGGAATATATATATCAAAAATCACGACAAATCCCTTCTATACATCAAGATAAACAGACAAAAGAATTTGATCAGAGAGTACGTTGGTGATTTTGATAAAAAAGTAGATTTTGAAATTGAAGAATCAATTCCTATCATTTTCTGGAATATTTCAGATGATACAAAAAAGATCAATCAACACATTTGCAGCAAGGCAACCTGCACCTTCAGAGGGCGCAACTATACCGTCTGGTTTACCACTGACATACAGACCAATTTAGGGCCTCTGAAATTAAACGGATTACCCGGACTGATACTTGAAATAAGCGATGATACCAAAGAAGTATATCTATTTGCTAAAACTGTGAACATGGAAGAATGCGTGGTCGAGAACAAACCTTCCAACCTCAAGGTTATTCCGCGCACAGAATTCAGAAAAAAGTTTGAAAAAAGTCTGAAAAAGGCGGAAGAAGCAGGCAAGATACTATCGTCCCGAATGGATAGAGGCTTCAAGGTTAGTTTCAAAATCTCCAAACCAAAATCCATTGAAATGGATTATGACTTTTAGGGTCTGAAAAGTAAAATTGGTAATTGATCTAAAAAATAGATCATGAAGAAAATTATTCTATACTTGGTTCTTTTCCCTCAATTTGCCTTTGCCCAAACCACACTTAACGGAACAGTTAAAGACGAGAAGAGGATTCCCGTTCCTTTCGCCAACGTCTTCCTCAAACCCGAAAAAAGTGAGGCCATAGTCGCATATTGTCAGACAGATGAAAAAGGAAATTATAGGCTTATTACCAACAAAAAGGGCAAATTAATTCTGAACTTTACTGCCATGTCTTATAGAACAATGGTAATTCCGGTCGATTTGGCAAACGGAATCTTTGAGATCACAAAAAATGCGACCATGATATATGAGCCAATTGAGCTCAATGAGGTCATAGTTTCGGCGGATAAATCAATGGTTATAAAAAGGGATACCATCATTTTCAATGCCAAAGCGTTCGCGAAAGGGGGTGAACGTGTTCTGGAAGATTTACTGAAGAATATCCCAGGGTTAAATGTATCCAGTGACGGCACCATCAAAGTCGGAAACCAGGATATTGAGAAGATCATGATCGACGGGGATGATTTCTTTGAGAAGGGCTATCGGATCTTATCGAAAAACATGCCTGCCTACCCAATTGAAAAAATCGAAGTCTATCAGCACTATTCCAACAATAAACTCCTCAAGGGCATCGAACACAGCGACAAAGTTGCACTGAACCTGAAGTTGGACGATAAATCGAAAAGGCAATGGTTTGGAGATATGTCTGCAGGTGGCGACCCGGTAAGTGGTAATTACGAAGGATTTACCAATCTGATGAATTTCGGAAAAAAAACGAAATTCTACGGAATAGCCAGCCTCAATAACATAGGTGAAGATGCGGTCGGTGATATCAACTATTTGATAAGACCCTCTGAACAAGAAGAACCGGGCAACACAGGAAATGATCAAAGTACACATACACTGCTCAATATCAACACATATACCCCGAATCTGAAACAAAAAAGGATCCTCTTCAATAACTCCGGCGTCTATTCCCTGAATGGCATCTTTACCCTCACACCCACATTAAAGATGAAAGTGCTGGCTTTTTTAAACTCAGATGAGAACAATTACTATAACAGCAGTTATGAATCAACTTCGGTAGGGGAAACCTCATTTATCAATACGGAAGATTACCATTTGCGTAGAACGAAATTGACTGGTTTTGGGAAAATTGATCTCACCAAGGATTTTTCCAAGACCCAAACCCTTTTGTTTACAGGCAAATACAATCATTCAGATGTAAATGATCAGAACAAGCTGCTTTTTAATAATTCTTTAACCAGCGAGAAAATGGAGACAACCAATCTCCTTGTCGAGGAAAAATTTGTATATACCAACAGGTTCAAAAAAAACAAAGTATTGCTCGTGTCCGGTAAATATATTTACGAAGAATCACCTCAAAACTATTTGATCAATCAATTTTATTACCGGGAGCTATTTCCGGAAGCCAACAGTGTTGGTGAAGTATATCAAACGAGCTCAAATACGATGCAATTTGGATCATTGGAGGCTCACTTAATGGACAAAAAAAAGAATGGCAATTTACTGGAAATAAAACTTGGCAATCAATACAGATCAGATAATCTATTTTCCAATTTCTATTTTACAAATGAAAATGGAGGTAAAGAAGTACCTGCCGGATACCAGAATGATCTTACCTATTCCACAACTGATTTATATTTGACCTCCAAGTATCGTCTTGGACTCAAACACTTTGGGCTACTAACTGCACTTAATTTTCATCAGCTCTACAACCAGACAAAAAGTCCGGGGGAAACAAGGCACCAAAGTCCATTTTTCATTAATCCTTTGGTCGGGTTGGAATGGCTAATCAACGAAAAAAATAAAGTTCTGACAACTTACACCTACAATCGAACGAACGCCACCATTTTGGACACCTATGGTCAGTATATTCACACTGGTTTCAGAACATTTGCAAAAGGAACCGGTGATTTTAACCAATTGAATCAAACTTCTGCCATTTTGAATTACAACTATGGTGGTTGGGGTGACAAATCTTTCGCATACATATTGTTGAGCTACAATAAAAACCACGATTATTTGAGCACCAATTCCATTGTATCACAGAATTATACGCAATCAGAGAAAATGGTGATTAAAGGCAGGGAGTTCATCATGCTTATCTCTAATTTTGATCGGTATATCAAATCAATATCATCCACTTTGAAAGTCAATTTTGGATTTACTCTGTCTAATTACAGGAACATGGTCAATGGCTCAGACCTAAGAAATGTAAAAAACAATAATCTAAATTATGGCTTTGAACTTCGTTCAGGCTTTCATGGCGTTTTTAATTACCATATTGGTTCAAAGTGGAGCAATAATGAAGTTATTACCGGTAGTAAAAACGAGTTTACGGATAACCTGTCCTTTGTTGATCTCTCTTTTGTTTTAAGCAAAAAATTGGAAATTCAGTTAGAATCAGAACGATATTTTTTTGGCAATTTGGATAAAGCCAACAACAAATATTACTTTTTGGATGCAAAAACACGATACAACATCAAAGAAAATAAACTTTCTTTCACCCTTTCAGGCCAAAATTTGCTAGATACCAAAACCTTCCAAAGTTATTTTATCAGCGATATTAGCGTGTCTAAGTCTGAATATCAACTACTCCCGAGATATATTCTTCTGATCGTTGAGTACCGATTCTGAAAAACCTTGCAAACTCTCCCATAAACCGATTTCCACTCTGTTTTCCGTCACCATTTATTAGACCCTTTCTGCCATCTTCAATTGGCCCTAATTTCTATCCTAATTTTTGCAAAAAGAACTTTTTATAGGTAGTTTTGGTTAACATTGCAGTATTAGGTCAGCGCGACATGAACGAGACAGAGATAAAAGAAAGTCACAAAAAAATTAGCCGGCTTCTTTCCGAAAGAAAGCTAAAACCGGCATTTGACCTCCTTGACCGGATGATCACGGCGAATGGGTTGGGCGAATTCAGCGACCAGTTGTTCGATCTGGAACAAAACTACCGTTTCATGCTGAAATATACGGTAGAGGGTATAACCGATCCGGAAAGGCAGAAAATTTATCACCACATCCTGCTTGCTACTTTTGAACTGACGGATCAATGTGCCGACAGTCTGAAGATGAAATATTCTCCATCACTCGAATACCAGAAAAAACGCGGCTTTGCAAGGATCAATATTGAAAATATCCAGGATTATTTTTCCCAACTTGAATCATTTCACCTTGAAAATGAGTTGCGATTATTGATCTCCGACCCTTCCGCTGAAACAAGAGATGAACAGGAAGAGAATAAACATTACCAAAAACTGATCAACCTATTTTACCATTACTGGTTTAAAAATAAACTTTCATCAGGGGAGATCGCAGAATTCAAAAACAATCTGCTGAACCAGCATATACCAAATCACGAAAAAGCGCTGATGATCACCTCGTTAACCCTTAGTCTGCTGCTCTTCTTTGACGAACAGAAAATCATGCTTCTCTTCGAAGGTTATGAATCAGTGGAAGAAGAGGTGAACCAGAGGGCTCTCGCCGGGTTATTGGTCACTTTGTATTTTTATGACCAAAGAATTTTTTTGTTCCCTGCCATATCCGCCCGATTGGCATTGCTGAACGAAAAGAGCGCATTTAAAAGACATCTCGAAAAAATCATACTGCAACTCATAGGCTCGAAGGAGACAGAAAAAATCCAGAAGAAACTTGAAGATGAGATTTTGCCGGAAATGATGAAGCTTAGTCCCAACCTGAGGAATAAATTCAACCTTGAAGCAATGCTTGGAGATGCCCTCAGTGAAGATAAAAATCCAGAATGGCAGGATATATTCAAGGATTCGCCGGGCTTTTTGGACAAAATGGAGGAATTGAGCGAGATGCAGATGAAAGGAGCAGACATCTTCATGACCTCGTTTTCCAATCTTAAAACTTTCCCTTTCTTCAGTGAACTGACCAACTGGTTTGTTCCTTATTACCCGAATCATCCGCAACTTCTGCATAATTCTTCACAGGAGGATCAGCAGGCCAACCGGAAATTATTCGACCTGCTATTCAAAACTCCTGTCTTGTGCAATTCAGACAAGTATTCCTTTAGTTTCAGTATGCAGACCATCCCGTCAGACTACAAAAAAATGATGTTTGACTCACTCACCGAAGAGTTTGATCAGTTGATTGAAGCTGAAGGTGAAGACGAAGTGATTTCACATGACAAAAAGGCAGAAGCGATCTCAGGCCAGTACATCCGCGATCTTTACCGTTTTTATAAACTCCATCCTCAGCGCGAAGGATTTGAAAATATCTTTTCCTGGTCGTTCGATTTTCACAACAAAAGCGTGTTCAGTGATCTGTTGCAGGAAGACCACCAACTACTCAGAAACATTGCTGAATACTATTTTGCGAAAAATTATTACAGGGATGCTGCCGACATATATTCTCTTTTGCTGAGAGATTTTGAAGAGGCTGAATTATTGCAGAAACTGGCATTTTGTTATCAGAAACTGGACGATTTTGAGTTGGCGCTCTCCTTTTACCTGAAGGCTGATCTTTTTGACCAAAACCGTATCTGGAATCTGAAAAAAATTGCCCTTTGTTACAGGCACCTTAAAAATCCGGATCTTGCACTAGGCTATTATCAGCAGGTTATCGCCATGGAACCCGATAATCTAAGCATTCATATCTCCATTGGACATTGCAGAATGGAACTGAAACAGTACGAAGAGGCATTAAAATCATACTTTAAGGTTGAATATCTGTCCCCTGGCAACAAAAAAATATGGAGACCCATTGGGTGGTGTTCTTTGCTTGTCGGCAAGAAACAGCAATCCGAACAATATTTCAGTAAATTGGTGGAAGATTCTCCCAATAAGTTTGACCTGATGAATATGGGGCACGTTCAATGGTGCCTCGGCAAAAGACAAATTGCCCTCAATTATTACAAGCAAAGCATCAACGATGCAGAAATGGATGAGCAGGAGTTCATGGATGCATTTCATGAAGATCTTGAACATTTGCTGAAACAGGGTGTCGATGCAGATGATGTTCCCATCATGCTCGATCAATTGCGGTATTCCCTTGAAACGGATGAGAGCTGAAACAGCTCGAATCAAAATTTGCAGGTTCAAAAGTAACTATTTCAATTATTATTTTTCGTAAGTGATTTTTCATTCAAATGGCTTAATCGGTTAAAAAAGTGATGCATATAAAGATCCGAAACAAAGAACTTAGCTGGTTGTCTTTCAACGAACGGCTCCTTCTGGAGGCATCCAGAAAAGAGGTGCCATTGATTGAACGATTAAAATTTCTTGGAATCTATTCCAATAACCTGGATGAATTTTTTCGCATCAGGGTCGCGATCCTGCGCAGATTGGCCTCCATCGACAATCTGATCTTTTCAGAAGGAGAACAGCCCGCCGAAATACTTGATCTGATTGAGCAGACAGTAGTAGAACAAAGTCAGTGGTTCGAACAAATTTATAATCAACTGCTGAAGGACCTTGCCAAAGAGGATATTTACATCATCAACGAAACACAACTCACCTGGGAGCAGGGAATCTATGTGACCGCCTTTTTCAAAGAGGAAGTTCGTCCGCGCATCATGCCGATAATCATCAAAAAGAGTCAGCCTCTTCCCACCTTAAATGATGATGCCATCTATCTGGCGGTTGTGATGGCCAAATCCAAAAAGGAGGAGTATGCCCTGATCGAAGTGCCAACCGACCTGCTTCCGAGATTTGTCATTCTGCCTTCAAAAGACCACAAAAGGCACATTATTTTGCTGGAAGATGTAATCAGGTATGAATTGAAGGATATTTTCTACATGTTCAGTTTCAAGACGATCAATTCCTACATCGTCAAAGTTACGCGTGATGCAGAACTCGACCTGGATGATGATGTTGCGGAAAGCTACGTGAAAATCTTAACCAAAAGTCTGGAGAAACGTGACAACAGCGAGTTGGTGCGATTTGTCCATGACAAGGAAATTCCTGCCAATTTTCTTGCCCTTCTTCTCAAAAAACTGAAATTCGACCGCGATGATGTCATTATCGGAGGCTCAAGGATTCACAATTTCAAAGATTTCATGGGCTTCCCTTCGATCGGGAAAAAGCATCTTTATTACAATCCAATCAGTCCGCTGCCTCATCCCGACATTCGCCAGGGAGTACCCTATCTCACCGCCATAGCCAAAAAAGATATCCTACTTCACTTTCCCTATCAGTCATTCTACCATTTTATCGATCTCCTCCGTGAAGCATCCATTGATCCCAAGGTTTTGGAGATCAAGATGACCGCCTACCGGGTGGCCAAAAATTCGAACGTGATTCATGCACTGATCAATGCAGCCAGAAATGGCAAGAAAGTAACGGTAGTTCTGGAACTCAGAGCCCGTTTCAATGAGGAGCAAAATATACAATGGGGAAATATGCTTACCCGGGAGGGAATCAAAGTGATTTTGGGTGTTCCCGGATTGAAAGTGCATTCCAAACTTTGCCTGATCACCCGAAAAGAAGAGAAAGAACAGGTGCATTATGCCTGTATCGGGACCGGAAATTTTAATGAAATCACCTCCAAAATTTTCTCGGACCAGATGCTGTGGACCGCCAATTCAGCCATCACAAAGGAAGTGTCTAAGGTATTTGAATTTTTTCAGAGAAATTACAAAATAGGAAGGTACCAACATCTGCTGGTTTCACCGTTTACGATGAGATACAAGATGATCCTGATGATCAGGCAGGAAATCCATGCGGCAAAGAATGGAATGAAAGCAGCCATCTATTTGAAATGCAACAATCTGGTCGATCCTGAAATCATCGGTCGGTTGTACGAGGCCTCCAAAGCCGGTGTCGATGTTCGTCTCAATGTCAGGGGAATGTTCTGCGTAATTACCAATTCGCCGGAAGAGCATATTTCTATCCGTTCAATTGGAATCATCGACCGCTTCCTTGAACACTCCAGGATATACTATTTCTTCAATGAGGGGAAAGAAAATCTTTACATCTCCTCGGCAGATTTAATGTCACGAAACCTGGACAGACGGGTGGAAGTCACAGTTCCCATTTACGATCCGGAAATAAAAAAGGAACTCATCGGATTTTTTGCCCTGCAATGGAAGGACAATACTTCTGCCCGGATTCTGGACAATGATTTGACCAATAAAATCAATAAAAAGGGGAAAAATCCTCCGATCAATGCGCAACAGGCATTTTATGAATTCCTCCAGTCGACCAGAAAAAAAGGATGATTCCACCCTGCTCTTGAGAAGCAGACTCGAAAATTTCGGGATACGTGAGATATACCTCTGGAAAGAGATGGTGCTCCGTGACGAATCTCTTTTCCCCCGGATTTATTCCCTGATTTTTTGCGATCATCCCAAAGTTGCCTGGCATGCAGCATGGGTCATTGACCATGTTTCTGAAGCCGATCCGGCAAAGCTTGAACCCTATATTCCCGATTTGATTGCCCATCTTCCTCAATTGAAAAGCAGTTCCCTGAAACGTCATTTTACCCGAATGATCAACAGGCATGAAATCCCTGAAGAGCAGATGGGAATGCTGGTAGACGTATTGTATCATCTGGTTTCGCCTTCAGAAGCTATCGCGGTTCGAGCCAACGCGCTTGAAATATTATGCAAAATTGTGATCAAGGAACCGGACCTGAAAGCCGAGCTGATCAGCGTTACAGAAGCCCTTCTTGAAGAGGAGCCTACTCCGGGGATGATTTCAAAGGGGAAAAAGATACTTCGTCTACTTAAGCATTAGTGTTGTAAAAAAATTCCAAACACCAGAACCGAAATAATTCCCCAACCAAAAATCGACAACAACATCAAAGGAATAAAACTGTGTCTGTGATGAAAATACTTCGTTCCCAAAAGTGCTCCGATCGGTATGGAAATCAGTACCGGGGTTAAAATAATGATACCCAGCATGCCGGACTTCTTGCGAATTTTAACAATCATTTTATTCCTGCGGGTGAATTTATTGGCAGTCAGTCTTCGATACCTCCTGCCATCCAGCCATCGTTCAAACCTGACTTTAAAAATTCTGGGAGTAACGTAGTAAATCAGCGGCCAGATTAGTTTAAGTTCTTTCAAAAGGAAGGAGAATAACGCATAAAAAAATAAAAAACCGAAAATTCCTCCAAGTTCCATAAAGACAAATGCCTCTATCCGATTGAGATGAAAAAGATAGGCATAAGGTGTCGCCCAGAAGAATTTCACACTGGCGATCAACATGACATTAATGTATTTAAGAATTAGTCCCATTTCAGTATTACTGACTCAAAAATAGCGATAAAACCGGCAAAAAACCGAAAAAATATCGCTATTTTAGATCTATATTTAGAAAATTAAAATTATTACAAATTGCTCGTCAAACATCAGAGATTTGGGCCGATTAACCGAATTTTGAGAAGACTTTCCTTGTCAGAGATCGGGATTTTATTCCTGTTACTATTTGGTTCGCCTTCATTGATTGATGGCCAGTCAATCAAAGAGTTCAAGGAGATTTCAGTGAATGAGAGCAGGGAATATCTGCTCAACAACCAAAAGCCGCTGCCTTATCTTCAATCCGGATTTCATTATTTCTCCCGTGAACAGGACAACGCACTGGCAGAAGGACTCGAATCTGAATGGGTGAAATTTCCTGTGATTCCAGGTAGGTCAGTACCTAAATCCAAGAGATTCGATTCCGCTCCACTCTTTAATTATGAAGAGACATCTTCCCATAATCCTCGTTATCTCCCCTGTTTTACTGCCGAAAAAAATGAGTCATTCGATGAGACCTTATCTGCCAATCTACCCAGGATCAGAAAACCCGAATATACCAGTGCTAGTCCTTCCAGACTAAGTTTTAAGTTTTTCGGCAACACAATAGCCATCTCCTTTGATAAACTATTGGCCCTACCCGTTAATCAGCCTGTCAGCAAAGAAATAGCCATTGAATACTGGAGAAAATTTCAGGTAGCCAATAGTAACCACCTCGTTGCTCAGTTAATGACCTACCGCGACAGACTGGGATTAAACGAATGGGGATATTTTTTGCTTGTAAAAGCTTGCTCAGGAGCACTTTATCCTGCAGACGAATCTGGAAGCACCCTTCTGAGCTGGTCATTAATGATCCGCTCCGGATTTGATGTGAAATTAGGTGTAAACCAATTAGGAAGTTCATTGCTTTACACCACCACTCCAAAAATAAGCGGAGTACCTTCAGTCAAAATCGACGGTGCAGAATATTATATTGACAAGTCAATATCCTCTTTCCCTGTATCTTCCTATACTCCAAAACATCCGGGTGCAAGCGGATCCATTCATCTAAATATTAATCAATCAATTAATTTTCAGGGAGAATCTGAAATAAAGAAAATTCAATTCCCTTGGGACAAGAAATTGTTCGAATTCAATCTGAAATTCAATCCTGAAGTAGTTCATTATCTGGAGGCATATCCTCAGACAGATCCCGTTATCTTTGCCAATGCCCCGTTTAGTTTTCAGGCCAAAGAGTCATTATTCAGGCAATTAAGACCAGTATTGTCAGGTATGAAAAAGGAGGAGGCAGCAGCATTTCTCCAACAATTCGTTCAAAAATCATTTGCCTACCGTCCTTATAATGACTTGTTTGGTTACGACAGGTTCATGTTCCCTGAAGAACTTCTATTTAGTGATGAAAGCAACGACAAAGGAAAAGCCTTGTTGTATGCCTGGCTGATCAATAATTTATTGGTTGAGAAAGCGGTTTTGGTCGAATTTCCGGGATTTTTCTCCGTTGCAATTTCGTTGGGGAGGCCCATGGACGGAGACAATTTCCTGATAGACGGAACAAGTTATACCATGGCTGATCCAACTTTTGAAAATGCCCCGATCGGACTGGTTATGAAGGAGTTTTACCAGTTGAAACCCTTGATCCTGCCATTGAAAAATCCGTCAGAGGCAATCAGTCAACAGGATAAAATATGGAAACTCGCTATGACCATAGGCGCTGAGAGAAGCGGCACAGGAAGGGATTTTCTTAGGGATGAAAACGGAGCTTCTTACATTACCGGCTATTTCAGGGAAAAAAATTCCAAAGGAATTTCTACCTCACCAGCCCCGTTTGTAGCCAGATTCGATGAATTCAATAAATTGACCTGGATGGTAAAATTTCATTCCAGTGGAAGAGCTTTCGGATTGGAATTACATCAGCTTGACAGAAATGAGTTTTATCTGGCAGGCTCTTTCCGGGGTGATCTGGGATGTAACGGTTTAAAAATAACTTCAAATTCATCCGATCCTGACCTGTTTTTTGCTCAACTCAACAGTCAGGGTGAATTAGGCTGGATGTCAAAAAGCGGATTGGACGATTTGGAAGAAGATACCAAACTGTTTTATGTGGTCAGATTCACCAGATCCGGGGAAATACAAACTGTGCAACTTGCCAATGAAGATGAAAGAACCGGCACAACCGGATTCCGGCAAAGTACCAATGAGGGCATGTGCTATGTTGCATCCCGTTATCAAACTATCGGGCTGGATAAACCCAGCGAAGAACCAACGCTAAAGCCAACTTTGCTCTTCCGTCAAAACCTGAACCGGATGAGGCAACTGGGCATAGATATGACGACTGCCACTCTGACTTCCTTGCTAAAATCTCTAATAAATCCCGGGTCTCAGCTTTCCGGATCTGACCTGGCCTCATTCAGGCAGGAAAAATTGCTTTCAGGCAACAATTCAAACAGTAGCCTGACTCAATTAATTCAAAAAATTAAATTATTGAGAAACAATAATGGAATTATCGAAATCCAGACTACTGATTCGATGCCTATTCCAATTTTATCGTTCAAAATTTCCAGAGAATCGCACCTTATGATCATTCCCCTTGACAATAATGATTTGAAAATTAAGGTTATAGATGGAATAGTATTTGAATCTGGCCTTTCTACTGAAAAGGTTAACAGCATGATTATTGATCTATCAAGTAGTAACCTTATTTTAGATATTGGGACAGATCACCAGCTAATTTCCAAAAATCTGAAACATGAAATATTAAAATAATCGTCTTTTTATACCATGTTTTTCAAATATTTTGATTTATTTTG
>JBAXUL010000076.1:0-19936 GCA_037129695.1 Prolixibacteraceae bacterium | reverse complement strand
GTCCATATATTCTGGGACTTCTGCACGAAGGATATACCGACAGATTCTTCGAAAATAAGAACCATAAAATCAAACAGATAATCAATAGGGATCTGGCCAAGATTCGAACCAAATTGGAACTTCCCACCCCACTACAACTGGGAAAGGCCAGAGATTGTTACGCCTCTACCTTAATGAGAAACGGTCAGTCCCGTGATGATATCGGCCAAATGATGGGGCACTCAAATTCTGTTGTCACCGAACATTATTTGGCCAGCATTGATACAGAAAGGACGTTTAAGATTAATCAGTCGTTGATGTGAGCTTGTGGTTTACTAAAAATATACCACCCATAGATTCCTTCATTTGTAAAGACTACTTATACGTGTTCTTTTGCATTCTGGTTAAATAGGGGGGAGTATTATAGTTTGTATTGGACGAAACAGAACCCAAACAGCAGGACAATTTGCTGGGGCTTGGTTATAACTTTGTTCAACAATATTATTAATTTTATCCTTTTAACCAACTATCTGCATGAACTCGTTACGGGAAGTATTCCTCATCACCTTATTGCTCTCCCTGCGATTGATTTGTTTTGGAGAAAACGTTTCATTTTCACGGCTATCTGTTGAGAATGGGCTTTCAAATAATAATGTTAAAGCCATATACAAAGATTCATTTGGTTTCATATGGATAGGCACACTAGAAGGTCTGGACAGATATGACGGCGTGGAAATAAGGCCTTATGCCTCCAAATTCCCTGAGACCGTAGAAAATGTCTATGCCATCATTGAGGATGAGAATAAACGGTTATGGGTTGGGACTTCAACGGGACTTTTTTGTTATAGCAGATTATCTGATACTATCAACAGGGTAAATATAGACAGCACTAATGTTACTGTTCATGCATTGTCAATGATGCTGGACGGCAACCTGGGTGTCGCAACTGCGAACGGATTGTACATGTTGGACATCAAAAGCATGAAATCAACTCATTATCAGTTTGCTCATTATAACAACAAAGCCAATAACCTCACGGGGATTTTTCCGGATAAGCATGGGAACTGTTGGTTGTCAACACTTTCAGGTTTGATTAGGTTTTCAACTGACAATCAGAAGAGTGACAGGTTCTTGTTTAGTAATTCCAACGAAGAAAGTTTCAATTCATTCACTTCCATCTGCAACATCGGGAATAAAATATTTCTGGGAACATCCAGCGAAGGTATTGTTGAATTTGACCTCTCGTCCAAAACATTTTCGTCCGGATTGAATACAGGCAACAAGATCATCCTGACAGTCAGCAGCGACAACAAGGAAAGGCTTTTTGTGGGGACAGATGGTGGAGGTTTGAAAATCATAAATGTACGAACCCAACAAATTGAAAGTATTGAAAAGCAGGAAAACAACCAGGCTTCTATAAGTTCCAATTCTGTTTATTCATTTTTCCTCGATGACAGTAATCGCTACTGGATAGGAACCTATTCCAGCGGAATCAATTATATTCAGCGCATTACGGGAAATTTCAAACTGCATCCTGTCACTTCAAAATATCCGGAAGCCAATAAAAGCATCCGCTCCTTTTATTTTTCCCCTGACGGCTCTCAGTATTTCGGGACGAGAAACGGATTTATTGTTATAAACAAAAAAGGAGATCCGAAGTTTTTTCAATCAAGTTCAAACGATAAAAATGGTTTAAGGTCAAATATCATCCTTTCAGTTTTTCCCTTCAAAGGAGACGTTTTAATAGGGACTTATGGTGGGGGAATCAGCAGGTTTTCTGCAGCGGATCAAAAAATCAAGCCTTTTCTTGAATCATCTGTTTTTTTGAAGGGAAATACTTACCGTTTTGTAACAGACATCAAAGGTGATCTCTGGATAGCCTCCTTTAACGGTATATACAAGTATTCAGACTCCGACAATAGCATGGTCAATTTTAACAGCCAGAACTGTGGGATAGGTAGTGATGAAATCTTCGAACTGGCCTTTGATTCAAAGGGGCGCTTATGGGTGGGAACAATGTCAGGCGTTTATCTGATGAAGCCTGAAGGGAATAAATTGGTGAAAGTGGATTTGCCTGATTTGGGAATCAAAAGCAGGAAAATCAATTATATCTATGAAGACCAGGTAGGAAATATCTGGATTTGTACGGAAAGGGGCGGACTGGTTATGTTGGATCAGAGTTTGGCAAAAAGAAAAATCTACAGGGATAGTGATGGCCTATCAGACAATTCCGTTTGCGCAATTATTGAAAGCAGCACAGGTGAATACTGGATCAGTACCTTGAAAGGTTTTTGCAAGTTTTCAATCCAAACTCAACGTTTCAACAAATACACCCTTTCAGACGGCCTTCCCAGCCTGGCGTTCACACCCGCAACCACATTGCTTTCAAGGGATGGAACCCTGTATTTCGGTAATGAAAATGGCCTCATTTACTTTTCTCCGGCAGATGTGGCACAGACTGCAATCAAATCCAAAATCAGGCTGACAGACTTTTATCTTTTTGGGAAAACCGTTCAGCCCGGCCCTGAATCCGTTTTAAAGCAATCTATTGAAACAACGGAGGCAATTACCCTGAATGACAGGTCCAACAGCATTGGTTTCCGTTTTGTTGCCTTCAATTACATCAATCCGGCCGACAATGATTACCAATACAAGTTGGAAGGATTCGACAAGGATTGGCGCAGCAACGGCAGCAGGAACACTGTTTTCTATGAGAAACTGAATCCTGGCAACTATACTTTCCGGGTAAGGAATGCAGAAGATTCTGATCCTAACTCAGCCAATAATCTGTCCGTCAGTATCATGATCCGACCCTCAATTATGAAATCACCATATTTCATCCTGGCCCTGTTTCTCCTTCTCTTGGGTGGAATATGGCTGGTCATGAAATACATCAGGAAATTGCAAAAAGATGGCAGGAAACTTCTGGATATGCCACAGAAGTCAGAAAAGTATAAAGGATTGAAGATTCCTGATAATGAAAGTTCCCGGATCATTTTTGAGCTGAAAAAATATATGGCAGAAGAAAGGCCGTACCTCAATGCAGAATTGAAACTTGCCGACCTGGCCCACGCGATCAATTATCCTGCACATGAAATCTCACAGGTGCTCAACCAGGATCTTAACCAAAGTTTTTATGATTTTGTCAACAGATACCGCATTGAAGAGGTAAAGAAACGAATGGTAGACAAGGCTTATGAGAAATTTACTTTCATTGCCATCGCAGAACAATGCGGCTTTAATTCCAAAACTTCCTTCTACAGGATCTTTAAAAATGAGACAGGCAAAACCCCTGCCGACTACCTGAAAGAGCTCAAGCATTCATGAAGGTGAATTTAATGGCATTTTAAGTTTAGATATCATTATCAGATAATGATTCACCTATTTTCACGCAGAAATATAGCACCCCAATTTCTCGGTTTCAGGTACCATTAAAAAATTGGAACCAACATTTCTTAACAGTTTTGTTAATTAATGTGTAATGTTCAAAATATCAATAAGTTGTGGGAATATTTCACACAGTGCCAATTTATAACTTGGTACTTTTTAACCATCTCTTAACATAGAACTCCCTTTTGTTTAACACTAATTTTACATTGAGCCGAGGCAGAGAACCGTCTCGGGAAAATTTAGGAATTGAAGAACTTCAAGCAGAATTGAATGATCAGGTTCAAATATTTCAGAATTAATGTTAAACTTTTAGTACCAGATTCTATGAAAAAAAAGCAAAATGAATCCCAAGAAGGAAACAGCCGGAAAATGAAAAAGCTGTTTTCAATTGTCGGTATGTTGGCTTTGATCCTCATGTTTACATTAAACATGGTTTCTGCACAACAGACGAAAACTATCAAAGGAACAGTTCTTGACAATACCGGTCTTCCGCTTCCGGGAGCTACTGTTGTTGTAAAGGGTACAACCGTTGGAACCATAACCGGAGCCAATGGCGATTTTTCCTTAAATGTGCCTGTTTCCGGTAAAGTATTGGTTATTTCATTTGTAGGAATGACCACAAGTGAAGTCTCAATCGGGAACCAGACCCATATCAACGTTAAACTGGTTGAAGAATCCATTGGATTGGGAGAAGTGGTTGCCATCGGATATGGTACCCAGAAGAAGGTGTCAGTTACTGGTGCGGTATCAACAGCAGATGCAAAGTTATTCCAGGATCGGGGTCCAGTTTCAAATCCATTAGCTGCCATTCAGGGACAAGTAGCTGGAGTTACTGTTACACGTAATTCTGGTCAAACTGGAAGGGAAAACTGGAATTTCATGATTCGTGGAAACTCTTCAGTCAATGGGGCTGATCCGTTGGTAATTGTTGATGGGCTTACTCTCCCTAGCACTTCTGCACTGAACTCCTTCAATCCCAACGATATTGATAATATTTCATTTTTGAAGGATGCTGCAGCAACTTCAATTTACGGAGCAAGAGCCGCTGGTGGTGTTGTCATTATAACAACAAAGCGTGCCAAAGCCGGTAAAGCTTTAATCGAATACAATGGATCAGTTTCTAGTAAACAGATTGGATTGCAACCTAAGTTGGTGGATATTGCAGGATGGGGCCCAATGATGCTGGAAGCAAGGGTTGGTGACGGATTTGGAGATACTGATCTTTGGTATAAATATTTCAAGTTGTCGCAGTATGCCGTTGCAAACAAAAAAGAATGGATGACATCCGCCGAAGCAGCTGCAACGTTAACCTCTATTGGCTTATCTCCGGCAGGATTCTTTTCTGATGTAAAAGATTTTGTCTTCTTTCCAGGAACCATGCAGGATTACACATGGAAAAATGCAACTTCAACAGAACATCAGTTAAGTATTTCCAATAAAGGTGAAAAATCAGGATATCGTGTATCATTGGGTTATCTTGATGACGGGAGTCTTTTGGCAATTGGCGATAATTCAAATAAACGCTACAATCTCAGGTTTACTCATGATTACCAGATTACTTCCAAGTTAAAAATGGAAAGTAACGTTTCCATGGAAAGAAATGACATAGTTCAGCCTTCAAATATTGGAGCTGTGCTTAACAACGGCATCCAGCCGGGTTTGCCTGCTAGCGGTGTGGGATTAACAGGAAAGCCGTACGTATGGGGTTCCGGTATTGGGAATGCCTCAACTGTAAGTATTGCAAATTACGGTGGCGATGAAAAAGAATACAATTTCCGCGTGAATACCAACATCAGCCTTACATACAATATAACAAAAGAGCTTAAAGCTATAGGGTCAGGGGGATATTACTACGCTGATACTGATTACAGAACCCTGGAGAATGCAATCAGCTGGTACAATTATCCTGGAGATGCAATAGTTTCGACCCTTTCTCCTTCAGGTTCCGGAAGAAGTTTCTATCAGAGGGCAAACAGCAGGCAAAACTATTATAACTTTAATGGTTACCTCGAATACAGCAAAACGTTGGCTGCTGATCATGAAATAAAAGCCATGATTGGTACTCAATATGAACGCATGGAATTTAATTCTTTCCTGGCAAAAACAATGGACGTGGTACCTGGCGTTCCTCCATCCTTGAGCCTGAGCTACGGCGACGCGACGTCCAAAACAGTATCGGAATCTCAGAATCATTATGCACTTGGCGGATATTTCAGTCGTTTGAACTATACCTACAAAAACAAGTATTTGCTTGAAGCAAATGGCCGATATGATGGTTCTTCCAAATTTGATCAGGAAAACAGATGGGAATTCTTTTACGGATTTTCAGGTGGATGGCGCCTGACACAGGAAAATTTCATGAAAAACATTAAATGGCTTGATGAACTGAAACTTAGGGCATCGTTGGGTAATGTAGGTAACCAGAGTGGAATCGGATTGTATGATTATATTACCATGATGAATTTAGGATACTCAACAGGCCCAACGTCGTCAGGATTTCCTATTTTGGGTTCGAATCCTGCTGTAAGGGTTACTCCCGGATCGCTTGTGGCATTAGACAGAACATGGGAAAGAGTTCAGACTATAAATTTTGGAGTAGATTTTGGGCTGCTCAAAAACAAGTTAACAGGTAGCGCCGAAATTTATAATAAGAATAACAACAACATGCTTATTGCCCGAACTTATCCTCAGGTATTAGGCGCTACTGCCCCTGCAGGAAACAATGGCAAATTGAAGACAAAAGGATGGGAATTTGTTTTGAATTGGTCTGATAAAATTGGCAAAGTAACTTATCATGTTGGAGGCAATTTATCTACCTATGAAACAAACCTTGTAAGTTTTGGAGGACAGACAATTATTAATTCTTCAAACCGCGGATTAAACAGTGCAGTGGAAGGTTATCCTATCAATACCTATTTTGGTTTGGTATATGATGGCAGGATACAGACGCAGGCGCAACTGGATGCTTACAGTAAATATATTGCCGGGAATAATATAGGCATTCCTTCCGGAGCCTCTTCTGCGCAAGCCAATGCTCGTCTAGCCCTAGGTGATAACATGTTCAAGGACGTTAACAAAGATGGCAAGATCACTTTCCCTGAAGATGCAGTTGCTTTGGGATCGTATGATCCAAAAGTAACCTATTCTTTCAATGCAGGACTCGAATGGAAAGGGTTTGACTTTACCATGATATTTCAGGGAGTAGGCAAAAGAGTGATTATCAGGGATGGCAACTGGCGCATTCCAGCACAGGTAATCTATCAGGCTCAGAATGCTGCATTTGTGGATGATTGGTGGACATCAACACGAACAGATGCAGCCCTGCCCAGGATTTCGACTACAGGAACAATTAACAACTATAATTATTTTCCATCTGATTGGGTGGCTGAAAATGGAGCATTTCTTCGTTTGAAAAATTTGGTTATCGGATATACAATACCAAAAAGCATCACCCAAAAGGCTAAGCTTGAAAAAATCAGGTTCTATTTTTCAGGAAACGATTTGTGGGAGGTTTCACATATTCACGATGGCTGGGATCCTGAAGCAACCTTCAATGTGGCTAATACCGGCGATAGCAACAACAACAACCAAAGTACATATAGTTCCCGATTCCCATTTTACAGATTGTTAACTTTTGGAGTAAATGTTGCATTCTAATTCTAAAACCATAAAAGATGAAAAAATTTAATATAAAATACATTTTGATCATTATCGGTACCTTGATAATCTCTCTTTCCAGTTGCAACAAGATGCTGGATTTGAAACCGATCAATGAAATATCCGATGCTGATTACTGGAAAACTGCATCCCAGTTTCAACTTGCAGCAAATGCCTATTACAATTATATGAGGAGCTATACGGATGTATTGGATGATAAACCTCATGCAGACAGAAGAAGTGATTTTCTATATGCTTCTGCTTCAAACACCTTTAGTGCTGGAGCCAATACAACTGGATTGACAGACAGCAATTGGAAAGACTGTTATAGTAGGCTCAGGGAAGTGAATTATCTTCTGTCAAAAGCGCAGACCTATTCAAATCCCGGTGATATTGCCAAATATGTAGCTGAAGCGAAATTTTTCAGGGCATACCTTTACTTTGAACTTCTGCAGCAATTTGGTGGTGTGCCAATCGTCTTAGTTCCTTTGGAAGTTGATTCTCCGGAACTCGTTGCGCCAAGAAACACCCGGGATGAAGTCGTCGATCAAATTATTAAAGATTTGGAAGAAGCTATTGCAGTTCTACCACTCGAATCTGACATTGTCTCAGCAGATAAAGGCAGAGTCAGCAAAGGTGCAGCACAATCATTCTTGAGCAGGGTAACTCTTTACGAAGGAACATGGCAAAAATTCAGAAGCAACACATCAAGGGCTAACACATTGCTGGATAAGTCAGTAGTAAATAGTGGTGCAGTTCTTGCCAGCAATCAGTATTCGTTATATGCTCCTGCAGTATTGGGCGATTCAGCTCAGAAATACATGTTTATTCTTGAGGATGAAAAATCAAATCCTGCGGGACTTCAGAAATCATCCAACAAGGAATACATCCTTGCCAACAGGTATTCTTACACTCTTCGCCAAATTCGAATAAACATAACAAAAGCTTGCTTGCAAAATGTCTTTTGGGTTACAAAGAAATTTGCGGATATGTACCTGTGTCAGGATGGATTGCCTATCAGCAAGTCTCCTCTTTTCCAGGGTTATGCTACTACCAGTTCTGAGTATGTGAATCGAGACAATCGAATGAAATATACTTTAATGATCGACGGTCGCATTTATTGGGATTTTGCAAATCCCGGAGCCAGAACTACATGGACAGGTGATGCAGCTGATATAGCCTCCTCTCGTGGAATTAATAACGGAGCCACAGGATCGGGCTATAGTAACCAAAAATGGTCAACTGAGAGATCACTGCAAAGTAATGAAGAGGGATATGATTATCCTGTAATCCGTTATGCTGAAGTGTTGTTGAACTATGCAGAGGCTGTATATGAACGAAATGGGAGCATCACTGATGCGGATCTGGATAAATCGCTAAATCTTGTGAGGAACCGCGTGAATAAAAAAATGCCAAAATTGAGCAATTCGTTTGTAAGTTCCAATAGCCTTGACATGAGAAACGAAATCAGAAGGGAAAGAAACATTGAATTGTATTTCGAAGGTTTCCGGGTTGATGATTTGAAACGTTGGAAAACGGCAGAAACTGAGATGCCTGTGGATATTTTGGGTATAACCTATACAGGAACTGCTTGGGCATCAAGATGGTCCAGCATTGCTTCAAAGGTTGTTAATGGCGTTTACAGGATTGAAACAGGTAGGACGTGGGCAGAAAAGAACTATCTGCTTCCGATTCCAACACAGGAATTACAGTTGAATCCAAATTTGGTTCAAAATCCGGGTTGGTAGGTTTTTTATCACTTTCATAGTTTGTAGCATGCAGCCGGCAGTCAATCAAGGTGTTGCTGTCGGCTGTTATTCTTTTCAAATGGGTTAAATTTTTCAAAGGCTGATTACTTTTTTCAAGAGGAATGTTTCCTCTGTTCATTCAACTTTAGGAATTTAACTTCAAATAAATTATTAAATGAAGATATTATTTTTGCCTACACTGGTTTCGCTGATTATCATTTCTGCCGTTTCATGTACTTCAGTTAGCAGAAAGACCCAAGGACTTGAAACCGCAAAAATGCTGGAATATTGTGTTCTGAAAACGTCGGCCTCGATGAAAACCCAGTCCTCTTTTGACAGCGTACCAAGGAACATCTTGCCTGGACAAACCAAATGGAACACGGTTAATATACATGACTGGACGAGTGGTTTCTGGTCTGGAGTGCTGTGGAATGCCTATGAAGCTTCGGGTGACACTGCAATTTTGTTACATGCCCAAAAGAGTACGGTGACCCAGTATGGGGTGCTCTCAGTTCCGGTTGAAAATCATGATCTTGGTTTCATGCTCTACTGTAGTTATGGCAACGGATTCCGTTTGACGAAAGATTCAGCCTATCATCAGGTACTTCTCAAAGCAGCTGATTCTCTTGCTACCTTGTACAATCCCAAAGTAGGGACCATCCTTTCCTGGCCCAATATGCGGTCCACCATGAATTGGCCGCACAACACCATTATAGATAACCTGATCAATCTTGAACTGCTTTTCTGGGCCTCTAAAAACGGGGGCAATCAAAAATATTATGATATGGCCGTGAAACATGCCGAAATATGCATGCATACCCTGATCCGTCCTGATTTTACCACATTTCACGTGGCAGTATTTGATACCATTGACGGACATTTTATCAAGGGAGTCACTCACCAGGGATATTCAGATAATTCGATGTGGGCACGCGGCCAGGCATGGGGTATTTATGGTTACACCATGTGCTACCGCGAAACAGGTAAGCCCGAATTTCTGGAAACAGCCAGGAAATTGGCTGATGTATTCATCAAACGATTACCAAAAGATGGAATTCCTTATTGGGATTTTGATGATCCCATGATTCCTGATTCTCCAAAAGATGCTTCGGCTGCCGCGGTTGCAGCTTCCGGTATTCTGGAACTCTCGGGACTTGTTAAAGACGCATCGGCCAGTATGGGATATAAAAATGCTGCAAAATCCTTGCTGGCAAATCTCTCGACGCCAGAATACCTCAGCAATGAAAAGAATCAGGCTTTTCTGTTGCATTCAACCGGACACAAACCGAATGGAACTGAAATAGATGCTTCCATTATTTATGCGGATTATTACTATCTTGAGGCTTTGCTGCGGCTTAGGAAGATGGAGCAATAAGACCGGGAGACAGGGGGACTTGGAGACCATGGGACTTCGACTCTTAAGATTTGTACTCTGTTCATCATTGGATATTGAAGTCTAAACGGTTACAAATGATTAATGAGATAGTCCGAAAATTCAAAATGGCCAGAACTTTAGTCCACACAAGATTTTTTTAAACCGAACATCGACAAAATTAATGAAGATTCTCTTCAAAATATCAATTTTTCTTGTGGCCAGTTTCAGCTTGGTATCTTGTCATTATTCAAACACTGGAAAAGCATCAAAGGGGAAATATGATTTTACTGCCATAGACCAGGAAATCCAATCATGGGTTGATAGTGGATACTATTCCGGAGCGGGATTGATCATAGCCAAAGACAATCAAATAATAGTCGATTCCTGTTATGGAAATTACACAATTGACACAGTTGTTTACATAGCTTCTGCCGGGAAATGGCTGGCCGCTGCCACCATTGCTGCTGTGGTGGATGGGGGGACGCTCTCCTGGAATGACCGGGTGAACAGATGGCTGCCGGAATTCAAAGATATCAAGGGAACTGCAACTTTGTCCCAATTGTTGTCGCATACCTCCGGCTACCCGGATTATCAGCCAAAAGGACACCATAGGGATGATTACCAGACATTGAAAGAATCTGTCGACAGCATAATTGGACTGTCTGCCGATACTTTGCCCGGCACCAAATTTCATTATGGCGGTTTGGCCATGCAGGTAGCGGGGCGTATGGCTGAACTGGCAACAGGAAAAGATTGGGAAACCATTTTCCAGGAGAAGATAGCCAAACCCCTCGAAATGAAAAATACCCATTTTACTCCAGTCCATCAGGGTGGCGGCCACAGTCCGATGCTGGGAGGTGGCGCCCGCACGGTTTTGCACGATTATACCAATTTTCTGAATATGATAAGCAACAATGGCGTTTTCAGAGGAAAAACCATCTTATCTGAATCATCCATAGCGGAAATGCAGCGTGATCAGGTAGGTATTGCCAGTGTCTCAGCCGGCGAATTTGTTGAAAAGGTGCGCGCAGCCAGGCATCATGGAATTTATGGTCTGGGTGAATGGAGGGAAGAGATTGATTCAAAAGGAAATGCAGTATTGATCAGCAGTCCGGGCTGGGCAGGAGCCTACCCATGGATTGACAAAACAACAAATACCTACGGATTTTTCATTACCCATGTGACAGGCGTAAAAGCCGGCAAGGATCATTTTTCTCCATTTTATAGTAGTCCGGTGTTGCCTTTAATGGTGCGAGAGGCCTATAATAATAAAGTTCACCCTAAAAATTAATTAACTTCTGGTAATTAAAATAGAATTATATTATTAATAAACCCATCTTCTGATTACTTAATTAGCTGGACATTTCAACAAAGATTTTCAATGACTTAGCCATGCGAATATTGACGAAAATTATTTTTCTGCAAATCACCTGTGTCGTATTATTTGCGATTCAGGTTGATGGTCAATCCCATTATCCCGGACAGCATCAGGATAAACTGAAACTAAAGGAAACTGCCTCTTTGAAAGCCCTTGCTTTTGATTTGCAGGATGTCAGGTTACTCGATTCCCGTTTCAAGGAAAACATGGAGCGAGAGAGCACTTGGATACTTTCCATCAACGTAAAGAGCCTGCTTCACAGTTTTCGCACCAATGCAGGTGTTGCAAATGGGGTTGAGGGAGGTTATGATACGATTAAGAAACTGGCCGGTTGGGAGTCACTGGATTGTGAACTGAGAGGTCATACTACCGGACATATCCTTTCAGGTTTAGCCCTTCTTTATGCTTCAACCGGGAATCTTCTATATAAAACCAAAGCTGACAGCATCATAAACGGCTTGGCTGAGGTTCAGAAAGCATTGAACCAAAACGGATACCTGAGCGCCTTTCCGCAAACCTTGATAGACAGGAACATTGCAGGGAAACCCGTATGGGCGCCTTGGTACACCTTGCACAAGATCTATTCCGGGCTTATCGACCAATATCTCTACTGTAACAGCCTACTGGCTTTGGAGGTGGTTGAAAAAATGGCCATGTGGGCCCATCAAAAACTTTCAACTGTTACTCCAGAACAGCGGAAAGTGATGATCCGCAACGAATTTGGCGGGGTGAACGATTCTTTCTATACCCTATACGAAATTACAGGCAAGCCTGAATACAAATCACTGGCCGAATTTTTCTACCATGAAGAGACTCTGGATCCATTGATGGCAGGGGTTGACAACCTGAAAGGAAAGCATGCCAATACCTACATCCCTAAACTGATCGGATTGTCGCGATCTTACGAAATAGGTGAACCTGAAAAAAACGAGAAGATTGCCGATTTTTTCTGGAATACTGTGATCGATCACCATTCTTTCTGTACCGGCAGCAACAGCGACAGGGAGAGTTTTTTCGAACCTGACCACCAGTCTTCCCACCTTACCGGAGTGACCGGTGAGTCGTGCAATGTGTACAATATGTTGAAACTTACCAGTCACCTGTTTTGTATCCAGGGGGATGAGAAATATGCGGATTATTACGAGAAGGCTCTTTATAACCATATTTTAGGCCAGCAGGATCCTGCAACAGGCATGATCGCCTATTTTCTGCCGATGCTGCCTGGTGCACACAAAGTTTACTGTACCCGCGACAGTTCCTTTTGGTGCTGTGTAGGCACCGGTTTCGAGAACCAGGCCAAATACGGAGAAGCCATTTATTACCATAATGACAAAGGGTTATTTGTCAACCTATTTATTCCGTCTGAATTATCATGGAAAGCAAAAGGTGTTAAGGTCAGACAGGAAACGAAATTTCCTTCAGAAGAAACGACACGTTTAATTATTGAAACTGCATCCTCAGTGAACATGCCTGTCTACTTCCGTTATCCTTCATGGGCAACCTCAGGAGTTGTTATCAAAATAAACGGTAAAATCAGGAAGACAGGGCAAAAACCGGGAAGTTACATAACCATCGATCGCAAGTGGCAAAATGGAGACAAACTGGAAGTTACCTTTCCGATGAAACTTCAATTGTCAGCTACCCCAGATAACCCTGATGTGGTTTCGGTCTCTTGTGGTCCAATTGTCCTTGCTGCAGAAATGGGCACAGAAGGAATGCAATTGCCTGCACCATTTTCAAATCCCAGGTTACACAATGACTATTATACCTACAATTATCATGTTCCGGCATCGCTTTCAAACATTCTGAATGTAAAAGGAAAGGCCGTCAGCGATTGGTTAAAACAAGTGCCGGGGATACCACTTTCATTTAAAACTGTTGATGCAATTGCCGGCATGGATTATACACTGATTCCCCTGTATGACATTCATAGGGAGCGATATGTAGTGTATTGGAATTTGAAGTAGAACATATTTGGACAAAAACCTGTATGGAAGAAAAAATTAAAATAATTTCCTGTATGAGAAAATACAATTTAATGGTAATTGTCTTTTTGCTGTGCACATCAATTTTTGCACAGAAACGTGACTACCTGCTCTATACTGATGCCAATATGGCCAGATTGAAGGTTCAGATACAAAAAAATCAGGAAGTAAAACAAGCATGGGATCACTTACAGAATAAAGTGGTAGGGTTCATGCAAAAAGAGCGTAATGCTATAGCTGAGGTTCAGGAACTGGGACTAGTCTACCGGATGACCGGAGAAGAAAAATATGCCAGACGCATCAAGGAAACCTTGTTACGTGAAATTTGCAGGGAAGAGTGGGAAGGAGGGGAATTAAAACAACGGACACCTCCCTGGAATGCAGGTCTTGGAGCTGCAAATGCCACATTTAATTCTTCCCTGGGATTCGATTGCATCTATCAATATCTCAGCCCGACAGAACGCAAGCAAATTGCAGAGAAGATAGTCAGCCTTGGAATTAGCCCGATCATGGGCGACTGGGTGAATGACCCCACACGTATTCACACAATCGATACCATGGGGCATAACTGGTGGAGTGCATGTGTGGATATGGCCGGATTTGCTGCATTGGCAGTTCGGAGTGAGATTCCTGAAGCCAAAGAATGGATTGATGAAGTTTCTGAAGCATCAGTCGAATGGTTCAACTATTCCGGGAATGTACTCCAAAACAAAATACCGACTTTTGATCGGAATGGCGGCTTTTGGGAAAGCATCAATTATGCTAATTTTGGTTTCTCCCAATACCTGATTTTCCGCCTTGCACACCAAAATGTATACCCAAAGGTGAAAATGGCTGAGATTCCTCAGATGGAGCCTATGGCTGATTTTTTCATACATACTACCTATTTTTCTTCTGAAGGCACCTTTTCCGTGAATTTTGGCGACGGAAGCATCCATGGGACCGGGCGTGCCTGTGTTCTTTTGCTCTGGAATCTGGGTTTTCAGAAAGATCGCTATGCCTGGTTTTTAAATAAAACAATACAAGGCAACAACAAGGAATGGATGACACTTGATTCCCCTTTGGGCCTGGTGCTGAATCCTGATTTGCCCAAAACAGTTGAAAAGACAATGCCCGGTTTGTCCACATCAAAACTTTTGCCCGATATGGGTTGGGCGACTATACGCGATTCCTGGAAGGATAATGCTACGTTGCTGGCTGTAAAATCAGGCCTGACATGGAATCACTCACATGCAGATGCAGGGTCTTATATTTTATTCCACAACGGGAAAAACCTGATTATCGATTCTGGAAACTGTTGGTATGGAAATCCTTTGTACACGGAATATTACTGCCAAAGCGAAGCACATAACGTTGTGATGTTTAACGGGCAGGGTCAGGAACGGAAAGATCCTTATTTTGGCTCCGTTAATCATGGATCATTGCTAAATCTGATAGATGCAGATGGTCTGAGATACCTGATGGCCAATGCGACAGGTCCTTATTCCCGCATCTTGTCACGCAATTACCGCAGTTTCTTGTGGGTTGGCGATGTGATTCTTGTGATTGACGACCTTTTGGCTTATCAACCCGGTAAATTTGAATGGCTGTTACACTACAATGGCGAATCAAAACGCAATGGACTGAACTTGTCTGTGGAACAAGGTGATGCTGAAGTAATTGTTCGACCGCTTTATCCTGAAACCTTCCCGGATGGCGGACTTCCCCACGATTTCCCGGAAAAGATGCGGTTGGATGAAAGGATGGGATATGAAGATCACCACCCTGAGAACAAAGTGCCATATTGGTCAATCAGTCATTTTCAGGATACAGACCGTACCAAATTTGTGACAGCCATTATTTTGAAGAACGATCAGAACAAGGACAAGCTTCCAATAATTGAACGGTTCGATGGGAAAGATTTTCTGGGTGTACGAATAAAGCAAAATGGAAAAGTTTCTGAAATATTTCTGAATTTATTGGCAGACGGACGAATCATGCATCGCAACAGTATCATCAACATGAATGGTTGGGAAACAGATGCCTACCTCACGGTATTAACGTTTCCGGAAGGTGCAGATCTGATAAAACCTGAAAACCTGAAACAAATGTTCATTGGTAATGGCAGCTATTTACGCCGGGATGGTAAATCGTTGATACATGCACTTTCAAAATATTTTGCTGTGGTGGATTTCGAAGGAACTGACCTTAAAATCCAATTTCAGGGGCAACCGACTGTTAAATTTCATCTGGCAGCTCAAAAGAATCCTACATCAATACTATTGAACGGAGCAAAACAAAAAGTAGTTTTCAATCCTGCAACAAAATTTATTGAATTAGAAATCAATGACCCAAAATAAAATGGAACGAAGAAAATTTCTCAACAGCCTTGGTGGAGTTACTGGCGCATTGATTGTTGCTCCTGTGATTGCCGCAGAATCAAAGCCATTAATCACTCCCATCAATGAAACAGAAACAGTGATGCCGGGTTTGTGGAAATTTACCATCGGAAATCCCGAAAAAATTACACCTCAAAGCACACGGATGGTGGAACCCGCTTTGGCAGGGATGCAAAACTTGCCTGTTGTTACAAATTGTCCGACCAAACCTGTCTGGGAGGTAAACAGCAGGGGAGTCCTCGTCAGATTGGGACTGGGGAAAGATGAATTTGTGTATGGGCTTGGCTTGCAGTTTCAGTCCTTTCAGCAACGTGGTTTAAAGAAAATGCTGAGGGTGAATGCTGATCCGTTAGCAGATTCGGGAGATTCGCATGCGCCCGTTCCTTTTTTTGTCACGACTTCCGGCTACGGAATATTGATTGATACGGCCCGGTATGCCACAGTTTACATGGGAAATAAGAAGCACAAACCAGGGAAAGTGCTCAAAGATATTGTCGATAAAAATGGCAACGATGGCTGGAATGCCCTGAACGGTCCCTACGAGAGGCTGGGACTGGGATTGGACAGCGAGATTATGATTGAGATTCCAAGATGTGAAGGTGTGGACATTTACGTTTTCGGGGGTCCAACCATGATGCAGGCTGTTCAGCGATACAACCTCTTCTCTGGTGGTGGTGCACTTCCTCCAAGGTGGGGCCTGGGTTTCTGGTACCGCGTACAGTCGGATTTTAATCAGGAGCAGGTGAAAGGGATGGCCGACTATTTCCGAACCAGCAAGATTCCATGTGATGTAATCGGACTTGAGCCCCATTGGCAAACACATTCCTATTCCTGCACTTACGTCTGGGGCGATAGGTTCGGGAATCCGGCACAGATGGTGAAGGAACTGAAGGATGACCATTTCAGGATCAATTTATGGGAACATGCCTTTGTCCACCCAAAGGCTCCGATTTATGAGGATTTGCTTCCCTATTCAGGGGATTATGAAGTGTGGGAAGGATTGGTTCCTGATTTCATCGGTAAGGAAGCCAGACAAATTTATGGCGCATTCCACAAGAAAGAACATGTGGACATTGGTGTTTCAGGATACAAGGCGGATGAATGCGATAATTCAGACTTTACAGGAAACTGGTCATTCCCCGAATTAAGCAAATTTCCTTCCGGTGCTGACGGAGAACAGATGCACAGTCTGATTGGCTTACGTTACCAGGATACCATCATGGGTGTCTTCAATGAAAAAAAGCAACGCACCTACGGGCTTGTACGGTCTTCTGGTGCTCTTGCATCTCCTTACCCGTTCGTGCTTTACAGCGATTTGTATCAGCACCGGACTTTTATCCACGGGGTTGCCCAGTCTGGTTTTTCCGGTTTGTTGTGGACGCCCGAAGTGAGGCATGCCGTAAGCAATGAGGATCTGATCAGGCGTATGCAGACTGTAGTTTTTTCTCCATTGGCCATGATTAATGCATGGTATCTGAAGAATGCACCCTGGAAACAGATAGACAGAAAAGCAAACAACGAAGGTCGCTTTGCAGAAAATTGGGAAAAACTGGAGGCACAATGCCGTGAAATCATTGAATTGCGGATGAAGATGATCCCGGTCATTTATGCAGCATTCGTCAAATACCATCACCAGGGAATTCCACCGTTCAGGGCCCTTGTCATGGATTATCCTTCCGATCCGGCAGTAAGGAATATAAGCAACCAGTTCTTGTTGGGAGATAATTTACTGATCGCACCTGTCGTGGAAGGAGAAACAACGAGAAAAGTTTACTTGCCGGAGGGCGAATGGTATAGTTTGTGGAACTCCGAAAAATTCAATGGAAAACAAGAGTACACTTTTGAAGTACCGCTTAGCCAGATCCCGGTATTCGTGAAATCGGGCACTATCCTGCCACTGGCAAAGCCAACGCTGCATACCGAAGATCCCGAAAGCTGGCATTTAACAGCATTAGTTTACGGTACAAACAGTCAGCCGGCAGTGCTTTTTGAGGATGATGGCAGTTATATGCCTGAACTAAATGAGGTTAAACTGGTTTGGGACAACAAAAAACAAAAAGGAAATCTTGTTCGAAACGGGAAATATGTTGGACCACAGTATTCAGTGATCGAATGGAAGTTTATAGTATAGTTTTAAAAAATGAAAAAATCTGGTAGAACTGTCTCAGTTCTCATTTTCTCAGTTCTCATTTTATTGTTTTTTTTTCCAGTCTCCGGATTCCCTACTTCTTCAAGCGGTCTCCGGTCTCCGATCTCCTCTGTCTACCAGTTTGCAGTCCCGGTTGGAGGTAGAAAAGCCTATCTATGGATTCCCGAGGAATGTCATTATGTGAGGGGACTGATCATTTCCATGGAGAATATGCTGGAGCGAAATTGGCTCGAAGATACTGTCATTCGTCAAACGGCTGCCAGGGAAGGCCTCGGCATAATCTGGCTGGCAGATGGCAAACCAACGAACATCACCTTTGAAATGAAGCCGGATGCAATGGCTGAATTACAACAGATGTTTGCCGATCTGGCACGCGAATCCGGATATTCAGAAATTGAATTTGCGCCACTCATTGTGATGGGTCATTCCTGGAATGGGAGAATGGCATGGAACTATCCGAATGCAAATCCGGAACGCGTCCTGGCAGCCATTCCTATCAGAACCTATACGATGCCCGATAAACTCAATTTTTCAGGGATTCCGCTATGCTATGTGGTAGGTGAAACAACCGAATTGCCACAATTCAGCGATGGCCGTCCCGGGGATCGCGATTTTTACTGGCCAATTGTGCGCCAAACCGCTGTTAAACTTAGGATTGATAATCCGGATAACCTGATTGGCGTTGTCACGGATCCGGGTGGCAACCATACCGACTGGTCTGACCACCAAGCTGATTTTGTCGCGCTTTTTATCCGAAAAGCTTGTCACTACAGACTGCCCGATAAAAGACCTGTCGACGGGAAAGCTTCACTGAGGAAAATCACGAGGGATTCAGGATGGCTGACTGATACCGGAGGGATGGAACCCGACCGCTTTGAGCCTGCAGCTTATTCCCAATTCAAGGGAGACCCCACGAAAGCCTACTGGTTTTTCGATGAGGAAATGGCAAGGGCCGCTGTATCATTTTCAGGAGACCGAAAAAAAAGGGATAAACAGATGCCTTCCTTCATTCAGGACGGAAAAATTTTACCTGTTGATAAAACAGGTTATGTTCAATTGAAGTTCCAGCCAAATCGAGATGGAGTGACCTTTCACCTTAAAGGGGGATTTTTGTCGGAGGTGCCGGAATCCCTAATCGGAGCTGGGACGAACCTGGGACATGGAAATCCGGAATTCTCATTCAGCGTTACATGTGGGCCAGTTGTTCAGATTGACAAATATAGTTTCAGGATTCAGTTCGATCGTCAGGCTTTCCGTCTGCCGGTCATTCAGGTCGTTCAAAATGGGAATAATCAGTATCGCAGAGCATTGCAGCCTGGAAAACTGAATATCAAGCCTAAAAACTATGAAGGCATGCCCCAGGAAATAATTTTTCCGGAGATCAGAAATCAGAAGAGAGGGGTGGGAAGAATGAAACTAAAAGCAATTGCAGATTCTGGTCTGCCAGTCCGTTATTATGTGGAATCAGGACCGGCCATCATCAAAGGCAACCAGTTGATTTTTACTAAAATACCACCCCGAAGTAAATTGCCTTTGAAGGTGACAATTGTTGCCTGGCAGTGGGGACGTACAATAGATCCTTTGTTTCAGACAGCCGAGACTGTTTGCAGGACTTTTATGATTCAAAAGTGAACAATAATATTTTATTTTGTCTTTCAGATTAGGAAAGGGTTGATTTATTTATTGTATTTCATGTAAGGGTGAATATCAGGAAAAAACACGCCAGGAAATCCGCCAGGATTTCTGACAACCAGTGTTAAACAGTGGAAAATAAAAGGTGGATATGACAACCAGTGTTAACCAGTATCAACAAGTGGAATCTCAAAATGGTTTAGACCTCCCACTCATAATCAGGGAGTCGTAGGATCATGCCCTACTGGGCCCACCCACAAAATCA
>JBAXUL010000075.1:0-20178 GCA_037129695.1 Prolixibacteraceae bacterium | reverse complement strand
CAAAAAATGACTCGAACATTTTTTTGAATGAACCTGAATTTTTACTCATCTTTTTTAATTGTTTTCGTGGTTAAATAAACTTTATTTGAATCTCTATTGTTTGTCTGTTGATTCCTTTGTTATTCTTTGGCCAGTGTAGCGCTGTATACTCGCTTGGCTGTAACCGGGATTTCGACTGTTTTATATCCTTTGGCCCCGATAACCAATATGGAGGAGGCTTCAGGCATGGTGAACCTGTATTCTCCCTTGCCAGTTGTCCATGCCTCAGCAGCAGTGTCTTTGACCCTTACGGAAGCTCCTCCAATAGGTACACCAGAGCTGTCCTTGATAACTCCTGAGATTTCATTCGGATTTGCCTTTGGTTTTGCACTTGATTGAAGCTGCTGAATGTAGCTGATGGAAGACTTAGCAGGAGCATTGGAAGGATCCAGAGCAAGGATTTTGTTGTCGTATTCCATTGCTTTGCCAAACTCTCCCTGTTGCATACTTAATGAAACCATCGAACTCAACGCTTTGATAACCATGTCCTTATTGTTTGGATCCAGATTGATCATACGTGAGTAATATTTCCTTGCTTCATCGTAATTATTGGCCTGGAGTGCATTGTATCCAAGATAACGAAGGGCATCAAATATTTCATTTTGATATTTGACGGAGTCTGTCGTGGCTTTCGTCAATAATGCAATAAATTTTGGTTTGGCCAATCCCGCTTTTGCGTCCGGATCTTTGGCTGATGCAATGTTGGCACTCCATAGATAGGCATTGAGGTGATCCGGATATTTGGCGATCATGGCGTTGAAAATCTCTTCTGCTTTGTCAAAATCTTTTCCCTGATAATAGGCCCTTCCGATCATGAATAGATTGTCTTCCGAATCTTTTCCCTTTGCAATCAGTCGTTTCCAACTGTCAGCTGCGTCAACAAACCGTTTGTTAGTATACTGTGAGTTGGCTTTTTCCTGGATTAGATTTGCATCTTCCTCACCAAATGCGATGGCTTTTTCGTAATATTCGTAGGCTTTCGTCAGTTCTTTGTCTATTGCTGTCATCCTGCCTTGAATTTCATTCACTTTGGCCGTAAGTGGTTCTTCATTGGCTTTTTCCTTATCCTTCGCTGGACCTTTGAGGGATTCGGTTTTTTCCTTTTGTCTGGTCAGTTCGGTATTTGCCTTATCCATTTCAGTGTAAATCTTCTGGTAACCCGGATTTTTCTTAACGAGGATGCGTGCATAATAGGTATAATCTTTTTTGAGAATCCTGTCTGCAGGAAGGTTAGCAAAAAGTCGGTCCATGTAAGTCAACGCTTGCGGATAGTTACCCATTTCATAGGAGGAGTAACCTGCAATACGGTTCAGATAGGTCCTAGATTGATCAACGGCAAAAATATCCTCTACATTTTTAATTACCTCAGCATAACTCTTGGAGTAGAACAATGCATTCACATAACGAATCTTTGCAGGGATGTTCTGGTTGGTTAACCTTAGGTAGGTTTCAAAATTCTCTTTTGATTCCTTGAAGCGTCCCGCCATGGAATAGAGTTGACCCAATTCGCGATAGGCAGGTGCATAATTCTTGTCAAGGGCAATGGCTTGTTCGTAGTAGGGAATAGCTGCCATCAGATTCCGTCCTTTAAAATAGATGCTTCCGATTTTCATATTGGCAATCGGAGATTTCAGATCAATGTCCTGGGCCTTATTGTAGTTTCTGATGGCTACCGAACCATTGTTCACCAGCAGGTAAATATCACCGGCGATGATATAAATCTCCCCGTTTTTTTGGTCAATGTTCATGGCCTCCCGGATGTCAGGTAATGCCAACGCCGTATCAACACGGTCGAATACTATGTAGGATTCGGCGAGTTTTGCCAGGGTATAAGCATATTCCTGTGGGTTTGGAATCTTTGTTACCTTTTTATACGGGAGCAAAAATGTTTTGGCTTTTGCCCTCATTTGAGTGGCTGTTTTCTGGTCGCCCTGATAAGCAGCAACCTTTGCGAGTCCGACATAATTGAGAGGATCGCCTGGATTCAATGCAATTCCTTTGTCAAATTGCTGCTTTGCTTCCAATGATGTGGTTTTCAGGGAATTGGAAATTGAATCGGCAAAGAAATTGAGAAGTGCATTCTCTCCAAGCCTGTAATAAACTTTGCTCGTAGGAGCTGATTTCGCCAGATTTATAAGAATTTGCTCTGCTTTGTCGTATTGTTCATTGTTCGCTGCTGTGATCGCTTCTTCGAGGGATTGAGCCTTCAATCCGGCCACACTGCAAAGTACAAGCATTGCAATAATTACAGAAGTTTTCTTAAAAAAAAGATGGATCATTTTGACAAAATATTAAATGTTATTTTTTAATCTGTATTAAACGAATAGGCATTGTAGCAGGAACCAAACCTGATTTCAGAATTATTCGTTGTCCCTGTTCGGCAGAAACCCACCTGACAAAACCGGATCCCAATCCTTTGAAACTTTCTCTGGAAACCATGTTTATTTTTCTGGTGAAGGGATAACTCTTATCATAAATAGATCCCTGAACCGGTAGAAAATAGGATCCTGGACTGAGAACACGTTGTGAGATCGCTGCAATTTTAATTTTGTCGGAAAAAGAACGACTAATCGAATCGTCTCTGTCACAAATCCAGTTGACACTTACCATTCCGATCGCACTTTTATTTTTGGTCACATAATTGATAACCTCTTCGTTACTTTTTACCGAATAAAAATTGGAAGGCAACTGGCCTGTTAAATTAAGTTCTTCTTTAAAATAACGAATATTGGTCGATTTTTCATTGTCGAAAACAGTGACAATTTTCCCAAGTTTCGAGGTCGAATTAATTGCTTTCCAGTCACTAATTTTTCCCGTAAAGATATCATTTACATTTTGATAGGTAAACAGTGAATCTTTATTTTCTTTGTTCAGTACCAATGCAATCGCATCGTAGGCTACCGGGGTTGTCCTCACAACAGTTTGCATACTCAGGAGTAACTCTTTTTGCTGAGCAGTAGGCTCCCATGCCGTAACAACAACTTTTATTGAATCTTTCAGAAATGCACTAATCAGATCTGATTCCTGCATGTAAGTCTGAGTGATGTGTGCATACTTGTATAACGAAGTAAAGGTGTAAATTTCAGCATCAACAATAGGCTGGAAGGAAGCATCCGCTATGATGCGAATATTCCCTCTGGTCGGCGTCTCGTCAATCACATTTTTTTTCGGATTATTGCATTGAGAAACAAGCAATAATAAAAATGCCAAACATCCGATGAACAAACTAATCGACATTAAATCCTTATATATTGAAGACTTTTCCACGAATTTAGCCACAAACGGTTAAAATTTGAATGCAATAATAATAAATCAAATTTGTTATAGGGCAATAAATTGCAACATTCTTAAATCTTTTTTGGGTGAACTCTTTAAATCTCAAACCAGAACAGTACAAATTACTTGAAAATTTAGATCGAGTTTAAATAATATCCACCTTTGAATGTAAAGCTCCCAAAATTTACCACATCAATCCTCTTCCGACTCGAAAAAATTCTCTTTGATCTTTTGGTAGGCAACCACTGTCCTGTAAATTCCATAGAGAACAAACGGAACGGCAAAGAATGACCGCATGACAATATCGATATGGCTGAAAATCGATGAATACATTACGACATAGGCCATTCCGAGATAAAAAAAGATCATCATGGTGCCTACAATTGTCATTACTTTGTCATAGAGTCTTCTGCTGCTCATAATGGATGAAAATTTTTGTTGTAAATATATAAAAATTGTTGACTGATTCTACTTCAGCCAACGGTTTAACCAGTCGAAATAGACCCGTTGCCAGAGAATTCCATTCTGTGCCTGAAGTATCCAGTGATTTTCATCCGGAAACAATAATAGTTCTGCCGGAATGTTCTTTAGCCGTGCTGAATTGAATGCACCCATACCCTGGGTATAAGGAATCCTGTAATCTCTTTCACCGTGAATCACCAGCATGGGTGTATCCCAGTTCTGAACCAGTTTATGGGGAGAGAAATTTTTGTAGGTATTTTGTGCAACCGCGTTTTTTGCATCCCAATAGGATCCGCCGTTGTCCCAATTCACAAACCACATCTCTTCAGTGGTCGAATACATGGCTTCGAGGTTGAAGATTCCGCTGTGCGAAATGAATGCTTTAAATCTTCCCTGATGGATTCCCGCCAGGTAATAAATTGAATAACCTCCATAGCTCGCTCCGACTGCACCTAGTTTGTTTTTGTCGACATAGGGTTCAGCGGCCAGCGTGTCAATGGCAGTGAGGTAATCCTTCATGTTTTGGCCACCGTAGTCGCCTGATATCTGCTCATTCCATGCTTGTCCGAAGCCGGGTAATCCGCGCCGGTTAGGTGCGATGATGATGTAATTGTTGGCTGCCATCATCTGGAAATTCCAACGGTAGGACCAAAACTGGCTGACAGTCGACTGTGGTCCACCTTCGCAAAAGAGAAGGGCAGGATATTTTTTCTTTGCATCGAAATGAGGTGGATAGATGATCCAGGCACGCATCTTCTTGTTATCGGTGGTGGTGATCCACCGGCTCTCAACTTTACCAATGGCCAACTGATCCAGAATTCCCTTGTTCACAAAAGTCAGGGGTTGATCCAATCCAGTTTTCGGATCCACCAGGTACAACTCTGCCGGCTGGGACATAGATACCTTGGAAGCCAACAATTTATCGCCTGCAGGGCATACGCTCTGGTAATTGTGAATCCCATCGGTAACTCTGGAGATTTTTCGTGATGCAAGATCCAGCTTGAATATTTCATCCGTTGCATGAATGTCTGAAATAAACCAAAGTGTTTTGCTGTCGTCAGACCAAACCGGACTTTGCGCGTTCTGATCGAATCCGGCAGAATAATCTTCCTTTTTCCCTGTAGCCAGGTCTGCAACAAACAATCTGTTTTTATCTGCTTCATACCCGTCGCGTTCCATGCTTAACCATGCAATTTTTTTGCCGTCAGGAGAGAAAACTGGCTCCTGATCATAACCCATCATGCCTTCGGTGAGGTTTTTGGTGGATCCGTTTTCCAGATTATAGAGATAAATATCTGAATTGGTGGATAAAGCGTAGTCTTTTCCGGCTTTCTTTTTGGAGGTATAAGCCAGCATTTTTCCATCGGCACTCCATGCGATTTGTTCGCTGCCACCGTTTGGTTTCAATGGAGAATCGAACCGCTCTCCATTTTGAAGGTCACGATGGTCTGAAAGTCCGGCCTCGTTGTAGGAGGCAATGAATATGTGCTGATAAGTGCCATCGCTCCATGTATCCCAGTGGCGGTACATGATGTCATCGTACAATCGTGCGTTGGCAAGAGGCAGGTCAGGGTATTTGTCATGCACATCCTTGTCTAGCTTAACGGTTCCAATGTAAAAAATGTGCTTCCTATCGGGGGAATATTTAAAACCGGAAATTCCGTCCTTGACTTTCGATATCTGCAATGGGGAAGTACCGTCAGGATTGATTTCCCAAAGTTGCGGTTCTCCTGAAGCAGTGGAAATGTATCCGATCTTTTTTCCATCCGGACGCCAGGCGGCTTCAGATTCTTTTTCCGGTGTATTCGTGATGCGTTTGTTTTGGCCACCTGCAGCCGGTACAAGGTAAAGATCCTTGTAGGATTTGTTTTCGGGGATATTGAAATAGGTTACATCATACAATATTGTTTTGCCATCCGGCGAAACCTGCGATGAACCGATTCGACCGAAGGACCACAGCACTTCAGGCGTCATCAGGTCGCTTTTCAGTTTGGGGGTCTCAGGCACATAATTCTTTTTGACCGCCTGTTGGTCGGCAGGTTTGGCCGCAGATAAAAAAGAGGTTGCAGATAATAGCAAAAGAGCTGAAATGAGAGTCTTCATTTTCCGGATTTTTTTTGCAAATGTAATTTGTTTTGAACGGAAGGAAATGATAAAATGCAGGATATCAAATAATAATTTTCCCCGGACCAAATCAGGAATTTTCCCCAATTATTTTAGTCATTGCCACACCGGACGAGGTACTGCCTGAACCTCCCTGATTGATTGGATCAATAACTGATGGAATGTGGTATATCTCTCTTTATTCCGTCATAATCTGTATAGCGAAGGATAAAGTCTGTTTGATGCTGTCCGCTTATTTTAAAAGGATTAAGGTTGAAACTGATAATTCCGGGTGAGCGGTACTTTTGCTTGTCTCCACTTGCATTGTGCCGCAACTCGAAGACGATGGGCACATTCACCCCATTTCCCACTGCAGTCTGGGCCAGATTGATCAAATGAACCGATCCTTCAGTGAAAAAGTTGAAGCCGATAGTGAGAATGCTGTCTCCGGATACCCATGATTCACGGATTGTGACAGGGTCATTCCCTAAACTGTCGATGTTGGCAGGCGATAACCTGATGATGTTTTTGAACTGAATGTTCCTGATTCCATTAATCCTGCCATAAAAAGTCCGTTGTTTGTCGGCATTGATCTTCTCGTCATAAGGTGAAAATGTAACCTGAACCCTCTGCCCGTCCGTTAATTCAATCCATTGTATTGGCCTGATGGCCGCTATAAGCCGATCACCGTTATCCAGATGGATGATGTAACTGCTGTCTGGTGCTTCCGTGTTTTTTTCGACCACGCCAAAAGAGACCATCAGGTCTCCTGTGGTAAAGTGGTTCTCCTTGTCGCATGCACTGATCAGAAACAGGCAGCATAAAAGGATCAAAAGCGAAATATGCGGAATCTTTATCATGGCTCAGTTATTTGATTATAGTAACTAGAAAGAATAGAAAGGGTAAAGGTTGCGTATCATTCATCGCATTTATGTTTTATTAAGAGAATTTTTGAATTATTAATCTGAATTTCATCTTGCTTCTGAAGCATGAATCTGAAGTTCAATAGCTATTTCATTCCATTCATGGTCCAAATTGGTTCCTCAATGATGTTCGGAATCTGCAAAAAAGCATCAGTCCCGATTTATTCTGAGAATCAATCGTTATTTAATATGACAGTCATAGCAGTCTTTACCCTTAAACATTTCGATTTTTATGGTAACTTCGTTGTTTGTTTAGCCTCAACAGTTATAATCTCCCAAGAAATTGTAAATCATGAAAACAAAATTCTCCGGTATTTTTTTTATCCTGCTTGTCTTCAGTTTGAATTTGGATGCCCAGACAAAAACTGTAGCGTACAATGTTTCCGGTAAGATCAGTTTGCCTGGCGAAGGCGGATGGGATTACCTTGCAGTTGACGAAGCCGGCAATCGGCTCTTTGTCTCTCATGGCAATGTAGTTCAGGTTGTTGACTTGAAAACCAAGGCGCTGTGCGGTACGATTGAGGATACGAAAGGGGTGCATGGAATTGCATTTGCAGATGATTTGGGCAAGGGTTACATCAGTGACGGCAGAGATTCGACAGTTACCGTTTTTGACATGAAAACCCTGAAGAAACTTGAGCGAATCAAGGTCACCGGAGCCAATCCGGATGCCATCATGTATGATCAATTTTCTCACTGCGTTTTTGTTTACAACGGTCGGACAGCCAATGCAACAGTGATCGATGCAAAGACCGATAAGGTCAAAGGAACCATCCCCCTTGACGGAAAACCTGAATTTTCTCAAAATGATGGCATGGGCCATGTTTACGTCAACATAGAAGATCAAAGCAAGATTTCTGTGATCAATTCCATTACCATGAAAGTGGAAAAAAACTGGTCGCTTGCGCCTGGGGAAGAACCCAGCGGACTTGCACTGGACAACGTTAATCACCGTTTATTTGCAGTTTGCAGTAACAAGCTGATGATGGTGATGGATGCCCAAACCGGAAAAATGATTGCTCAACTTCCTATTGGTGACAGGTGTGATGGTGTTGCATTTGATCCGGGAAAGAAAAGGGCCTACAGCTCCAATGGTGAAGGAACAATGACAGTAGTTCAACAGGAGAACAAGGATTCCTACAACGTTTTGGAAAACTTTCCGACACAAAATGGAGCGAGAACCATTGCATTGGATAAGAGAACCGGCAGTTTGTATTTGCCTGCAGCTGAATTTGTAGCTCAGGATCCTGCATCCAAACAGCGTCCTGCTGTGAAGCCAAACTCATTTTTTGTTTTGGAGATTCAATGTCTTAAGTAAATTTGCATAACTTTTGATTTGAACCCTGACAAATGGAGCGTGCTTTTTTGGAAACGATATTTTTATGTGGAGTGGATCTGCTTATTCTTTTGGAGATCTATTATCTTCAGAACTTTAGTGCGGATAATAAAATCCTGAATTCACAGAAAAAGAAGCGCATGTTCCTTTTTCTAATGGTATTTGGGATTCAGGTTATTCCCTTTATCTATGTTTTCTCGATTGATTTCGGGCCAACGGATTATCATTTCTGGAAATGGCTTAGTTTTCCTGTTACCTTTTGTTTCCTTTTCTTTATCTGGCTGTTTGTCAAAGCACTAAAGGATTTGGGTAAATGGTGGGTACCCGGACAGGAATTGAAAGAGGATCTGGAATTGGTTAAGACAGGTGCTTATTTCTATGTTCGTCACCCGATGTATACTGCCTTACTGGGGATTTCGGCATGTCAGATTTTTATGATTCAGAATTGGATCGCAGGTCCGATCTCTGTTTTATTGGTGACACCCTTCTGCATCTATCAGATCAAAAGGGAAGAATTTCTTCTCATTAAATTTTTCGGGGATGATTACCGTGATTATATCAGGAATACCGGCAGGTTGTGGCCAAAAGAAGACAAGATGCCATTTCTCAAAAAGGTGATCAGGCAATTACTGCATCAATCGGTTGATGGGGGCAAAAAGTTATGGAAATTGTCTGTGAAATCCGTCCGGCGAAAATCCCGCCGTTAATGAATGGCCGCTTTCAAATCCCTGTCGGCCAGGGCACGGCGCATCGGGAGTAAACTTTTTTTGGAACCTCTTTTAACTTCACATTTTTCTTTGTAATGAACCAGATAAGTGCACTGAATGGCCTGTACCCTCTCCAGATTACAGACTTCCATCAGCGCATCGATTACATAGTTGAATGTGTGATAGTCATCATTGTAAAGTACAAGGGAACTTGAATTCCCAGTTACCTGAGAATCCTTTGGGTCTTTTTGGATAGACTTTTCAGTATCTTGCTTCATTTCAGTGGTATATAGTACATGTCGCAAAGTAAATAAAATTATTTTCCACCCACAAGTTTCATGGCTTCATTCATTTTGATGCGTTCCCCGTTGCGGAAGGCAGCGACAAATGCATCCTTGATTCCTTCCTGCACCATTTGATCCTTGAGTTGAACAGCCTCCTTGTAGATTAAATAATTGCCAACAGTGTAGATGACATATTTTTTTGAGTCAGTGTATTTTTCAACTTTCATTTGCTTGCTGATCTTTGCGTTTGCCTTTCTGAAGGCAGTTGATTGCAGGTCGTTTTTAAAAGAGCCTATTTGAACTTTAAAAATGAGATTTTCAACTTCACTATTTGGTGTAGGCTTTACAACCTGAGGCTCTACAGGAGTTGGTGCGACATTCTGAACCGGATCCTTTTTTGACCCAGACGGCGGAAGCAGCTTCACCTGTTTCCCGGTATTCTTGTCAAATGTGACTACGACCGATCCTTTCATTCCTTCCCGGATCAGTTGTTCCTTCATCTTGGAGGCATCCGTGAAGTTTGAAAAATTTCCGATCGTATAAATCACATATTTTTTCTCGTCCGTGTATTTGTCGATTTTCCTCAGTTTGCTTATTTTGGGATAGGATACTTTAAAAGAAGGAGACATGACACCGTTTTTAAAGGAACCAACCTGCACTTTGTAAACCAGGATTTCCGATAGTGAATTATTTGCCGGATTTTCCGGGGCAATCATTGTTTTTTCGGGTTCCAGCAGGGTCGTATCTTTTTTTACCGTTGGCAGCAGAAGTTCCTCAGCTAGTTTCTCTGCCTTCTTTTTACTTTCGTTCAGATTATTTTCACGCTCCTGGATAGCTGCATTGTATTCGAGTGCTGCTTTTTTGCCGGCTTTTTCCCAGTAGGCAGTTTCCTTCACCCTCGACTGATCAAGAAATTTTTCCCGTTCACGCATGAGTTGATATGATTTTTGCTCACAATCAACAATTTGTTGCACCATCCCCAGTCGGGTATCAACTCGGGCGATACGGTCATGTTCCTTTCTGAGTGAGTCTGTCAGCGTAATCAGTGAGTCGTTTTTACCTGTACACATCCAGGCTTTGGTAAACAGCACTTTACTTGCTTCACTTTTGAAATCGATAATGGAATGATACGCCAGCTCCTCGTTTACCTGAAAATTGAACCATGCATTTTGAAGTGCTTCAGGGATGGGGAATATTTTTTCGTCAATTTTTGGAGGAGGCTTCAACAGGGTATCTCCAAAAAGGGCGGGACCGGATGCTTTTTTAGGGGTAAATGGGTTTTTCTTCTGTTCACAGAGACTGACAAAATAATCCAGTCGGATCGATTTTTTTTCAAGTTTGCTGCCTGTCTTTTCATACCTGTCGTAAAAATCTTTGGCTTCCTGCCACTGTTCCAGGGCGTGGAAATAGTTGCCCAGGTAAAAATTGGCATTGGCAGGTGTTTTGTCGACCACTGAGTTCAGGAGGGCTTCCTTGGCAGCCGTCTCAAAAATATTGTTCTTGATCAGACAAACCCCATAATAGTAATTGAACATGGCATTATCCGGATAACTCTGTGCCAGTTTGGCGAAGACAGGCAGCGCTTTTTCGAAATCTCCCTGTTGAAAATAGTCAATGCCAAGTGCTTCTTTCCCAACTGATTGTTGTCCGGATGAGAACTGAAGTGAGATTAAAATCAATACAACGGCTGCCAGAATCCGTCGTGAAAGCTGAGCTTTTTCCATACTGTAATTACTATGCAAAATCGGGTCTAAAAATACAAATTTAACCCAATTAACAGATGTTGATAGTTTAATTGAATTTTTAGCCTCCGGCATTTCGGAAAGTGGTCGGATTCACGTAAATTTGTAATGTATACTAAAATAGGAAATCACCATGGAACAATTGATAGAAGGTGCTGTAGCTCCACCATTTGAGGGAACTACCCAGGACGGGCGTATCCTCTCCCTGAGCGATTTTAAGGGAAAAAAACTGATTCTTTATTTTTATCCAAAGGACAATACTCCGGGTTGTACGGCAGAGTCCTGCAATTTGAGCGAAAATTATGATTTCTGGTTGTCAAAAGGCATTGATGTTGTTGGCGTAAGTCCCGACAGTTCCTCTTCTCACCTGAAATTTATTGAAAAATACGGATTACGTTTTAACCTGATAGCTGATACTGAAAAGAAGATTCTTCAGGATTATGGTGTTTGGGGCGAAAAGATGAATTATGGGAAAAGCTATATGGGTGTGATCAGGACTACTTTCCTGATCAATGAAAATGGAATTGTCGAAAAAATCTTCAAAAAGGTAGATACCAAAAATCACACGGACCAAATCGCTCAAGAGATAAATATTAAATAAAGTTGAAAATGGCAAAAGAAGATGTAAAGGCTGCAGGAGCAGAAAAGTTGGTTAACCTTGAGAAATTGAAGGCCTTGCAGCTGACGATTGACAAGATTGAGAAAAGTTATGGAAAAGGGTCCATCATGCGTTTGGGTGACAAGCCTGTTGATGATGTGGCAGCAATCAGTTCCGGCTCCATTGCGCTGGACCTGGCATTGGGAATCGGGGGTTATCCCAAAGGCCGCGTCATCGAAATTTTCGGACCTGAATCATCAGGTAAGACAACCCTGGCGATTCATGCCATTGCAGAGTCTCAGAAACAAGGAGGAATAGCTGCCATCATTGATGCCGAGCATGCTTTTGATACGGCCTATGCCACCAAGCTTGGTGTCAATATCAATGAGTTACTGATCTCTCAGCCCGACAATGGTGAGCAGGCGCTTGAAATAGCTGACAACCTGATTCGCTCGGGGGCCATCGATATCATCGTCATTGACTCGGTTGCGGCACTGACGCCCAAGGCGGAGATCGAAGGAGAAATGGGTGATTCCAAAATGGGATTGCAGGCAAGATTGATGTCTCAGGCGCTCAGAAAACTGACTGCCAATATCAGCAAGACAAAGACTTGTTGCATTTTCATCAATCAGTTGCGTGAGAAAATCGGAGTCATGTTTGGTAACCCAGAAACCACAACAGGTGGAAATGCCTTGAAATTCTATGCATCTGTGAGGGTGGATATCAGAAAAATTGGTCAGCTAAAAGATGGCGATGATGTTCAGGGAAATCATACCCGCGTCAAGATTGTCAAAAACAAAATTGCACCTCCGTTCCGTAAGGCTGAATTCGACATTATTTTTGGAGAAGGTATCTCCAAAACTGGCGAGATCATTGATCTGGGAGTAGAACTTAACATCATCAAGAAGAGCGGATCGTGGTTCAGTTATGGGGAGACCAAACTTGGGCAAGGACGAGAAGGTGTCAAGACTCTTCTTACAGATAACCCTGAACTGGCTGAAGAGATTGAAAAAAAGATCATTGCGAACTATTCGCCATCCATGGAAAAATAAAATTATTGTGAAATAATCAGGAAATCTGGACCGAAAGAGCCTCGGTTCAGATTTTTTTTTTAACATTTGCGGTCGGACTGATCTGATAAACTGTAATAAAAAATGCAATGAAGGTTATAAAATTTGGAGGAACATCCGTAGGTTCCGCTGAAAATGTAAAAAAAATCGGTGAAATAGTCCGAAATCAGAATTCGGACCTGATCGTAGTGGTCAGTGCTGTCGGCGGAGTAACGGATAAGCTACTTGCTGCCGCCAATGCAGGGGCAAAAGGGATGGAAATCGGCCCTTTCCTGGAAGAAATCAAAACCAGGCATGACGATCTCATGGCCGGCCTTTTTGATTCGGCTACCCTGGAAGAGGTCAAATCGAAGATGAAGAACATTTTCGAGGAACTGGAGAAAATTTTGCAGGGAGTTCGGCTAATTGGTGAACTGACACCCAAAACACTCGATAAGGTGATGGGGTTTGGCGAGCGACTATCGTCCTCGTTTATTGCCCGTTACCTGGACGCAGAACTGATTGACAGTGCTTCTGTTATTCGCACCGACAAGACCCATGGACGTGCCAACGTTGATTTCAAAGTCACCTATGAGCAAATCAGTCAGGTTTGTTCGGATTTGAAAAGGGTGGCTGTAGCGCCGGGTTTCATTTCATCCGCGCTTGACGGAACTGTGACTACCCTGGGCAGGGGCGGTTCAGATTATACGGCAGCACTTTTTGCTGCTGCGATGAATGCTGAAAAATTGGAGATATGGACTGATGTGGATGGTTTCATGACAGCAGACCCGAGGGTCATCAGCAAAGCCTATACCATTCCTCAGCTCACCTATAGCGAAGCATTGGAATTGTCGCATTTTGGGGCAAAGGTGATTTACCCCCCAACGATTCTGCCTGTTTATCAAAAGTCGATACCGGTGCAGATTAAAAATACCATGAATCCTTCGGCTGAAGGGACTTTGATCGGATATGCCGATCGCACGGGAGCAGAACAGCCCATCAAGGGCATCTCCTCCATTGACGGGATTTCCCTTTTTACCGTTCAGGGTCTTGGGATGGTTGGTGTCACCGGTATTGCCATGCGACTCTTTGGTGCTTTGGCCAAAGAGGAAATCAATGTGATCCTTATCTCTCAGGCTTCATCTGAGAATTCGATCAGTTTTGCCATAGATTCTACCAGGGGGAAATCTGCAGAATCAGCCATACAGTATGAGTTTGACCGCGAAATCACCTCAGGGCTAATCAACAAGATCAGCTGCGAAGAGGAGCTTTGTATCGTGGCAATTGTCGGGGAAAACATGAAGCATTCTGCCGGAATAGCAGGCAAATTGTTCAATACCATTGGAAAGAACGGAATCAATGTGGTGGCCATCGCGCAGGGCGCCTCTGAACAGAATATTTCCTGGGTCGTTAAAAAATCCGATCTCAGGAAAACCCTCAACGTGGTTCACGAATCTTTCTTCCTCTCACCGTTTATTGAATTGAACATTTTCCTGGTAGGAATTGGTACGGTGGGCAGAGACCTGATTACACAAATCAGTCAGCAGCAACTGAAACTTCAAAAGGAGCACAGGCTGAAACTGCGGATATGCGGGGTGGCCAATTCACGAAAAATGATTTTCAACCGGGAAGGCTTGGAACCTGCTTCCATCGCTAAATTACTGGCCGGTGAAACAGCCGAAAAATCAGAAATGAATAGTTTTTGCTCCCAGATGATCGGAATGAATATGTTCAATTCGGTCTTTGTGGATTGCACCGCAGAAAAAAAGGTGGCAGACCAGTACCATGTCATCCTGAATAACTATATATCGATTGTGGCTGCCAACAAAGTAGCCGCCTCCTCTGACTATCAGGCATACAGGGAGTTGAAGGAGCTTGCTGCCAAACGGGGAGTTAAATACCTGTTTGAAACCAACGTTGGAGCCGGATTGCCACTGATCTCCACGATCAATGACCTCTTGCGTTCCGGCGACCGCATCGTGAGGATTGAAGCAGTACTTTCGGGCACGCTCAATTTTATTTTCAACACACTGAGCAGCGAAATTCCGCTGAGTACGGCGATTCTCATGTCGAAGGAGAAAGGTTTCGCCGAACCTGATCCGCGTATCGATCTGAGCGGAGTTGATGTGGTCCGGAAACTTGTCATTTTGGGCAGGGAGTCAGGATACAAGCTGAGTCAGGAAGATGTGGTACAGAAACGGTTTATCCCGGATACTTATTTTAGTTCTACGCTGGACGATTTCTGGAGAGACATCCACCAGATGGATGCCTATTTTGAAGGCGAAAGATTAATTCTGGAGAAGGAGAAAAAGAAATGGCGTTTTGTCGGTTTGATGGAGGAGGGGCGTGCCTCTGTTTCACTTCAGGCGGTAGGCCCGGGTCATCCGTTTTATGACCTCGAAGGCAGTAACAACATTGTACTGCTCACAACTGAGCGCTACAACGAATCACCCATGCTGATCAAGGGATACGGTGCGGGAGCCGCGGTTACGGCCGCCGGGGTATTTGCAGATCTGATCAAGGTGGCGAATATCTGAAAAAAGTTGAGAGTTGAGAGTTGAGAGTTACAGGTAAGAGAAAATTGAGAGTGACAAGTCTCATGGTCTTCTCCTCCTTTCCTAAACCTTTCACCTGTCAATCCGTAGAAGAACTGAATAAATTGAGAAAAGCAAACATTTGAAATGAAGTATATCATACTATTGGGCGACGGCATGTCTGATCAGCCTGAGGCAGAGGTAGGGGGGAAGACCCCGCTTATGCTGGCCAAAACACCAAACATGGATCGCCTTGCAGCCTTGGGGCGTAGTGGTACGCTGCATACCATTCCTGCGTCCCTTCATCCCGGGAGCGAGGTGGCGAATATGGCTGTGTTGGGGTACGATGTGGAAGCAGTCTTCGAAGGGCGTGGCGTCATTGAAGCCGCGAGTATCGGAGTTACGTTGCAGGAGGGCGACATGGCCATGCGCTGCAACCTGGTGACGCTAACCGGCGATATCATCCTGAATCACTCTGCCGGTCATATCACTACGGATGAGGCAGACGAATTGATCCGTCATCTCAACCAACATCTCGGTAACGACACCGTTCAATTCTACCCAGGCGTTTCTTACCGTCATTTGCTGGTTATCAAAGGTGGAAATAAACACGTGATCTGTGCTCCTCCGCACGATGTGCCCGGGAAAAAATATGAACCATTGCTGCCAAAAGCTGCCAATGATTCTGCACAATCTACCGCTCTGCTTTTGAATGAACTCATCAGCCGCTCCAATGAACTGCTCGAAAACCATCCGGTCAATCTTGCCAGGAAATTGGCAGGGAAGGAACCCGCCAACTCAATCTGGCCCTGGTCGCCCGGGTACAAGCCGGCGATGAAGAGCCTGAAGGAGATGTTCGGCATCCGGCATGGTGCGGTCATCTCTGCCGTTGATCTGATTCAGGGCATCGGTGTCTATGCCGGGCTTGATGTGATCAAAGTGCCGGGTGCAACAGGTCTTTACGACACCAATTACGAAGGGAAAGCGGAGGCTGCCATCGAAGCGCTGAAGGATCACGATTTCGTTTATCTTCATGTGGAAGCGAGCGATGAGGCGGGTCATGAAGGCGACTTCGAACTGAAGCTTCGTACCATCGAGTATCTGGACGATCGTATCCTCAAATATTTGCTGGAAGAGACCGCCAAAATGGAAGAGCAGGTCACCATTGCTATGTTGCCCGATCACCCGACACCGTGGAAGTTGCGTACCCATACCCGCGAAGCCGTTCCGTTCGTGATTTACCGGCCTGGTAATGAGCCGGATGCTGTCAGTAGGTATGACGAAGAGTCGGCCAAGAATGGCGCTTTCGGGGTACTGAGCGGTCAGGAATTTATGGAAACACTCTTGCAAAAGTAAATTTATTCAACGGAGGTAGATGTGATGAGTTAGGAGTTGTGAGTTGGAATGCTGATCAGAGCGTTTTCACTTTAGCCTTTAGCCCTTAGCCCTTAGCCTTCTAAATGGAAATTTAGAATGAAATATTACAGCACCAACAAAGTATCCCCGGAAGTAGATCTTCGAACCGCCGTCACCAAAGGGCTTGCGCCTGATCGCGGATTATACATGCCTGAAAGGATTATCCCCCTTGAACCCGTATTCTTTGCCCAGTTGCCTCAGATGACTTTCCAGAAAATGGCCTTCGAGGTGGCTAAGAATTTCTTTGGAGAAGATATCCCGGCCGAGAAGTTGCAGGAGATCGTCTATGACACACTCTCTTTTAATACTCCACTCGTTGAAGTAGAAAAGGACATCTATTCCCTGGAGTTGTTTCATGGGCCCACCCTGGCATTCAAAGATGTCGGTGCTCGGTTTATGGCTCGGATGCTGGCCTATTTTCTTTCAGAAGAAAAGGAGACTGTGCATGTGCTTGTTGCTACATCAGGAGATACCGGTAGTGCGGTTGCCAACGGTTTTTTGGGAATAGAAGGAATCAGGGTCCACGTTCTTTACCCCAAAGGGAAGGTGAGTGAGATCCAGGAAAAACAGTTTGTCACGCTGGGACAGAATATCACCGCACTGGAGGTGGACGGAACCTTTGATGACTGTCAGGCATTGGTGAAATCGGCTTTCATGGATGATGAACTGCAGGCTAAAATGGTTTTGACTTCTGCCAACTCGATCAACGTAGCCCGTTTTTTGCCACAGGCATTTTATTACTTCAATGCGGTGGCACAATTGAAGACCAAAGGCAAAAAGATCGTTTTCTCGGTGCCCAGCGGTAATTTTGGCAACCTGACGGCCGGACTGATAGCTCAGTTCATGGGTTTACCGGTATCCAGATTTATTGCTGCCAACAACAGCAATGATGTTGCATTCAATTATTTACAGACAGGAAATTATCAAACCAAGCCTTCTGTGACGACGATCGCCAACGCCATGGATGTAGGGGATCCAAGCAATTTTGCGCGTATACTGGATCTTTTCGGGCATGATCATGAGCGGGTAACAGCAGTCATGTCTGGAACAACTTATAATGACAAACAAATCATGGAAAGTTTGTGGGCCTGCTATCATGCAACAGGTTATCTGCCGGATCCGCATGGAGCGGTTGCCTACCGTGCTTTGAGAGAGCAGCTCCAACCCGATGAGGTGGGTATTTTTCTTGAGACAGCCCATCCTGCCAAATTCACTGAAACAGTAGAATCGATTATCGGACAAGGTACGGTTCCAATGCCTGAACGCCTGCAGGAATTCATGAAAGGTGAAAAGAAGACTATACAAATGGGAACCGGATTTGCAGAATTTAAGGATTATCTGCTATCGGTAAGAACTTAGGATTTTTCGATCACTTCGGTTAAGTGTCTCTTTCAGAGGGACATTGAAATGTGACAATCCAGATTGTTCTTATTCCAAATCACTTAACTCAAGCCACCTCATTTCCTTCTCTTCCAGGAGAGAGGTGATTTCACCGTACCGCATGGATTTATTGTTCAGTTCAATGGCTGCCAGCGAACCTGAGTTGAGTTCTTCCTCCACAGTTTTCTTTTCTTTTTCCAGATTACTGATGGTTTTTTCGAGTTCTTCCAACTCTTTCTTTTCCTTGAAGTTCAGTTTTCTTTTTTCATCAACCAGTTTTTCGCGTACCGGCTTGTCTGTTTTGACAACGGTTTGTTTTGCTTTTGCCTGATCTTCTGCCCAGTCGCGGTAATCTGAATAGTTTCCCGGAAAATCCTTGATAATGCCATCTCCATCAAAAACGAAAAGATGGTCAACGATTTTATCCATGAAGAACCGGTCGTGGGAGACCACGATGGTACAGCCGGTGAATGATTTCAGATAGTCTTCAAGCACATTCAGCGTCATGATATCCAAATCGTTGGTTGGCTCATCCAAAATCAGGAAGTTGGGATTCCTCATCAGAACCGTACAGAGATAGAGTCTTCTTTTTTCACCACCACTCAGTTTGGCCACATAGGAATACTGTGTTTCCGGAGGAAACAGAAAATAGGTCAGGAACTGCGATGCGCTCAATTTTGAACCGTCGCCCATTTCCACTACCTCCGCAATCTCCTTGATGATGTCGATGACCCTGGCTTCGGGAGCGAACTGGATGCCGTCCTGTCTGAAGTAGCCGAATCGTACTGTTTCACCAATTTCCATCTTGCCGCTGTCGGGCTGGTAGATGCTGGTGAGCAGGTTGAGAAAAGTACTTTTTCCTGAACCGTTCTTTCCCACAATGCCGATTTTTTCATAACGGGCAAACTTGTAGCTGAAATTCTTCAGAATGGTGACATCGCCGAATGCTTTGGAGATATGGTCGAGGTTGATGATTTTGTGGCCAAGCCTTTGAGAGTTGATCGCAAGCTCCAACTTGTCGTCATCGATGTGCTTGGACGCTTTTTCTTTCAATACATAGGCATTCTCGGTCCGGTATTTGGATTTGTGGGTCCGGGCTTTGGGCATTCTTCTCAGCCAGTCGAGTTCAGTTCGAAACAGGTTTCTGGCCCGTTCGATCTCCGTATTCAGGTTTTGAATTCGGTCGTTCCTCTTCTCTACATAATAGGTGTAGTTGCCTTTGTACCTGAAGAGCGACTGATCATCCAGCTCGACGATCTCGTTGCAGACGCGATCCAGGAAGTAACGGTCGTGGGTGACCATCAACAGGGTGCATTTGGCTTTTTCGAGGGTCCTTTCCAGCCATTCTATCATCTCCAGGTCGAGGTGGTTGGTAGGTTCATCCAGGATGAGGAAATCCGGTTCATCAATCAGCACGTGGGCCAGTGCTACCCGCTTTTTTTGTCCTCCGGAGAGTTCGCGGATAGGTTGATGCAGGTCGTGGATATTGAGTTCTGTCAGGATTTGCTTTATTTTAAGCTCGAAATCCCAGCAGTTGAGGTGGTTGATTTTATCCATGGCCCTTTCGATGGCTTTGGGGTCATGACTTTCGATGGCACTCTCGTATTCACGGACTGCGGTGATGGTCTCGCCAGAAGAGCTAAAGGCAGCCTCAAGAACCGTTTCGTCTGGATTTAAATCGGGCAACTGGCGCAGATATCCGATGCGGATATCATTGTCAAACAGGGTCTTGCCTTTGTCGGCCGAGTCAAGTCCGAAGATGATATTCATGAGGGTCGTTTTGCCGGCACCATTTTTAGCAATAAGTGCCACTTTATCGCCCTGGTTGATGGTGAGGGATATGTTTTCAAAGAGCGGCTGGTCGCCCCAGCTTTTTGAGAGATTATCGAGTTGCAGATATGGGATCATAAAAAAACTTTGTGGGACAAAGGTAATATCTAAGCCGGATAATCCGCTGAGTTGTTTGGGGAATAGAACAGGTGGTGTACCTCAATTCGCGTTTCTGTCTGATCCTGCCTATCGGATAACAGGAGATTTTGTGCGTTTTTCATTGGTTCTTTGCGCACTTTGCGCGAAATCTCTTTCTAAAATCAGGAAATAGGTAATTGAATCATACGACATTTGATATTTCTTTTTATCGAATGCCATTTTCGAAAATTGTTTGGATATTCCGGATTAGTAGTTTCAATTGAATACCCAGAGAAAAATGATTATTTTGGACGCATAAAACAGAACAATGCAACCCAAAGATATTTGCGAAAAGGTGATTGAATGGTTTCAGGAAAACATGCCTGTTGCCGAGACCGAACTGCATTACAGCGATCCGTTT
>JBAXUL010000074.1:0-20219 GCA_037129695.1 Prolixibacteraceae bacterium | reverse complement strand
TTGTCAATGGTGATATCTGCTACGTTGACATAGTCGTAATCGCGGTAGCTGTTGTAATTGTTGTGATAATCAGTAACTGACATGGAGAAATTGTTGGTCAGTGTTGAGTCAGACTTCAGGTAAGTCCTCAGCACGGATGGGTTTTTCAATTTGGCCAATGGCATGTTCACAACCATCTTGCTGTTGCCTGTGCTTTTTGTAAAGAACTTGATGAGAGAATAATTTCTGCTCTCGTTGGTCTTCAAAGCTTTGTAGTCATAGACCCCTTTGACAAGGTCTAAAGGAATATTGGCACTGAAAACTGTTCCGGATTTCAATGTCACTCCGCTTGTACTTACACTCAGAAGCTGGAAAGCCTGTGAGGTAGCTATGTCGGTCATGGCATTGTTTAAATTCTGCGCGCTGACGGTAAGGGCGTCTTTGAGCACAGCAGGAGAGGTAGAGGCGGTTTCTATTTTTGAGCAACTCCATGCAATGAAGGTCAAAAGGAGGAAACCGGAGACTTTAAATACGTTGTTATTCATCTTTTACTTTTTAAATTATGAAATTGAATTGAACTGTTATCTGACTAAAGTTTTTTGGACCAATGGCTAATTGTCAATATCCAAAACTATATCGATCTCCATGAAAATAAAAGAGGAATCAGCATAAAATCAGTAGCGTTCACCCAAAACCCAATTTCCTTCAATGAAAAATGGAGAGGATTGGAATATTGGTTGAAAATGAATAAAAAACAAGTGCTGTCTTTCCATTAAAAATGAGGAAAGACAGCACTTGTAAACCGCTTGATTCTTTTGACAAGCGATTGGGCGTAGTTATTTTGTTACCAAATCATCTTCAAAATTGGGGAGAGAATCAGCAAAATGGAAAGAAGGGTCAGAATAATCACCGTACTCCACCCTACGATATTGTTGAACGGTTTGTTGACATGTTCTCCCATGATCTTCTTGTTGTTGACGAGCAGGATCATGCAAACCAATACAACAGGAAGCAACAATCCGTTTAAGACTTGGGACCAAAGTGAAATTGTGATCAGAGGAGCATTTGGTAACAGGATAATCCCTGCAGAAACGACAAGGATCGTGGTGTACAATCCATAGAATTCAGGCGCCTCATCCCATTTTTTGTCAATTCCTGTTTCGAACCCGAAGGCTTCTGAAACATAAAAAGCAGTAGCAAGAGGCAATATGGTGGCAGAGAATACAGAGGCTACAAATAGTCCGAATGCGAATACCTGGGAGGCAAATATACCGGCAAGTGGTTTTAATGCCATCGCAGCATCCTTGGCTACTTCAATTTTCACGCCGTTGACATGCAGGGTGGAAGCACAGGCAACCATGATAAAGAAGGCAACCACCACTGTTGCTACGCATCCTACCAAAATATCCACAAGGGTATATTTGTAGTTTTTCATTTTAAGCCCTTTTTCGATCACGGATGACTGCATGTAAAACAGCATCCAGGGTGCAATGGTGGTTCCAACCAGACCAATTACCATGGCCAGGCTGTTGGTGTTGATAGGGAAATCGGGATGCACAATGCTGTGTCCGATTTCAGACCACTGTGGTTTTCCCAGCAGCGCCGAAACGACGTAGGTCAGCAATGATACGCTGAAAATCAGGAATATTCGTTCCGCCAGTTTGTAGGTACCCTTGACCACAAGAATCCACACGGAAAAACATACTATGGGTACAGATATGTACTTGCTTACGTTAAATATCTCCATACTTCCAGCCACACCTGCAAATTCGGTGGTTGTATTGCCGATATCTGCGATCAGAAGTCCGAGAAAAATGAAAAATGTGCTTTTTACCCCTGCGTTTTCCCTGATCAGGTCTGCAAGCCCTTTTCCTGTGACGATCCCCATCCTGGCATTCATATCCTGAATGACAATCAGTACCAGAAAAGAAGGTATAAGGGTCCAGATCAGGTTGTAGCCGTACAAGGCTCCTGCCACTGAATAGGTAGTGATCCCACCGGCGTCATTGTCAACGCTGCCGGTGATGATTCCGGGTCCAAGTATTGCCGCGAAAATCGCTAACCTTTTGAATAGGGATCTTCTTTTAAGTTTGTCTTTGAACATGCCCGTACCCTCTATTTTTTGTTGGTTCTTCTTTTGTTCACCAAGTCTTCGATGACATCATGGATGACTACCATTCCTTCAAGTTGGTTGGTTTTATTGACCACAGGTATTGCCAACAGGTTATATTTTGAAACCAGTTCTGCCACATCATCTATTTTTTGTTCATCGTAGAGGAAAATCGGATCATCATTCATGAAAGAGGAAATACTTGCAGCAGGATCAGAAACCGCCAGATCCCTGAAGGAGAAGGTGGCGATCAGTTCATTGTTCTTGTTGATCACGAAGAATCCGAACATGGATTCAACTTCAGGCTGATTCTCTCTCATATCCCTGAAAACCTCTTCGACAGTGGTTTCTTCCTGGTAAGCAAGAATTTCAGTGGTCATGATACTGCCGACTTCATTGCTTTCATATTCAAGAAGTTCGCGAACTTCAGAGGAGGATTCAGCCTCCATTTCGTTCAAAAGCAACTCTGCCTTATCCGCCTCCAGTTCATCCAGAATATCCGCAGCCTCATTGGCAGGCATTTTCTCCAATACATCGGCCATTTTCTCCACCGACATGCCTTCGATAATCTTGAGCTGGGCCTTCGGTTCCATTTCCTCCAGAACGTCGGCAGCCATCTCCTCGTCCAGGGCAAGAAAGACCGACTGACGTGAACGGTTGTCCAGATCTTCGATGATATCTGCCAGATCGGATGGGTGAAGCGTGTTAAGTTTGGAATAGGTCGAAGTTAGTTTGATGCTCAGATTGGAGTAATCAATCGGTTCCATGTCATCCCAGGAAATAAATTTCGAGGGAACATCAGATTTGATCAATGAAAACAAAAACTTAAAGGGTTGTGAAATGCCAATTCTCCGCAACAGTCCTTCAATACCAACATCTACAGCAATGGCATAGGTGATGTTATTGATGGTCGCCAGCCTTACATCATTCACGCGGACTACCTTGCGTCCGTTGAGGTCAACAATCTGCTTATCGAGTACCAGTGCGGCAAGGGGAATACTTGATTCTTTCTTAATTTCAGGCAGTTCTTCCAGTTTGTTGCATAGCACAAAAAGCTTTCTTTTCTTTTTGGAAACTTCAAAGTAGTCGAATGAAAAGTAGTTGATTTGCTTGTTCATTTCCAGAGAAACACCATGTACTACAGGTTTTTCCAGTGTTTCCGGATTGGTTGACAACTCAGAGCTGAGCAGCAAATCTTTTATTCTGCCAACGAAATTGCTTTCAGGGTCATAAACTTTGGCACCTATAATACGGCTTAAGAAAAATGGGACTGTTGAAGTCATACAAGCCTCCTTTGCTTTTTAGAGATTTAGCACAGGAGGTCGGACAAAGGCCGATCATCCCGACTACATCAGGATAAATATTTTGTTTCTACTCGAGCCTTCTTCCATATTAATGGGGTTCTGTTTTCAGCAACGGCAAAAGTACAATAATCATTCAAGAAAACAAACCAAAACCATGGAACAAATTGGGGTGATTTTTTTTACATCCATCTGCTAATTTCAAAAAGTTAAGGCACAAATTTCAAACAATTTTTTTTTGATTTCGTTTAACTATTTATAATGAATATAAATTAGTATTCATGTAAATAGCAATAAAATGGAAACAACTGAGAACGCACTGAATTGGTTTGAGATAGCCGTAGTTGATTTCGACAGAGCGAAAAGATTCTACGAGGCTGTTTTTGACATTAAGATGAAAGTGAGCGATTTTCCGATGATGAAGATGGCCTCTTTTGTGACTGATGATATGACAGGCAAGGTTTCCGGGGCTTTGGTAAAGAGTGACATGCACAAGCCATCTCTGGATGGAGCTTTGGTCTATCTGAACGGGAATCCCGATTTGGAAATACCTTTGGCAAAGGTTGCGGATGCTGGAGGAAAAGTATTTCTACCAAAGACCTTTGTCAACGAAAATGTGGGATACATGGCTCTATTTGCTGATACAGAAGGCAACAGGATTGCACTTCACTCTTTCAAATAAACTTCTGTAATTATTGCACAAATTCTTTCCGGGATAAAATCAAGGCGGAATCTGTGCTTTCCCTGAACAGGGAATTTTTCCTCTGTTCATCCGATCCTGAAGAAAAATGCATTTTCCCAACATGTGATACCTGGTATGATGGAAAGGTTGAAATCACCCGGGTTTCAGCTCTTCATTCCTGATTTTGGGGCAACTGTGGTTATGTCAGATTTTCAAGATCATCATGGCTCTGATGGTCAGAAAGAAAAGAGTATTCAAATTCTTTTTCTGAGTCTTGACCAAAAAAAATCCTGACAGTTTTGGATTACCTGTCAGGATTTAAAAATGGGAATGAGATAATTTCTATTGTTTCTTCAGCCACAAACCTTCCATCGCTTCGAGCGTCTTTCCCTTTGTTTCCGGAACCATCTTCCATACGAAGAAAAAGGATAGCAGACTCATTGCCCCGTAGAAACAATAGGTCACCCCACCACTGAATTCCATCATGGCCGGATAGGTAGAGGAGATGAAATAATTGGCCGCCCACTGGGATGCTACCGCGATGGCGATGGCCCGGCCCCTGATCTTGTTGGGGAAAATCTCTGAAATGAGAACCCAGCAGATTGGACCCCACGACATCATGAAAGAAGCCGTATAGATAATGATGAATACGAGTGTGCTGATCCCGATAACCTTCATGAATGCAAGCGCACCAATGGCAAACATTCCCACTGCCATACCGATCGAACCAATCATCAGTAGGGGTTTGCGTCCGTATTTATCCACGGTTGCAATGGCCAGAACGGTAAATATGACATTAATAAGTCCCATTACAACGGTTTGCAGCATGGAGGCATCCTTCGCTGCACCCATACTTTCAAATATGCGGGGAGCATAGTACAATGCCACATTGATGCCAACAAACTGCTGAAAAACAGAGAGTAATATCCCAATGACAATTACGATCTTTCCATAGGCAAAGAGTTTTTCGGAAGAAGCTTCCACGGAGATCTTGATCTCTTTCAGAATCATTTTGGCCTTTTCTTTTCCATTAATCTTGGTCAGGATCGAAAGAGCCTCTTCGTCGTGGTTGTGTAAAGCCAAATACCTGGGAGTCTCGGGTACGAAGAACAGGAGAAGTGCGAAAATTCCCGAAGGTATTGCCGCAGAGGTGAACATCCAGCGCCAACCTGTTGTATTGATCCACTCCAGGGTTTGTCCATGGGCGATGCCATAATTGACAAAATAGACCACAAGCATCCCGAAAATAATCGCAAACTGGTTGAATGAGACCAATCTTCCCCTGATTTCAGCAGGTGCAATTTCACCGATGTACATTGGGCAAACAGCCGAGGCAATTCCGACGCCTATGCCGCCTATGATGCGGTAAAAATTGAACATCAGCAGCAGACCCATCGTTGGGACGCCTTTGGTAAAGAAAAAAGTTTCAGGCCAACCGGCTCCAAGTGCCGAAACCAAAAAGAGAATGGCAGAAAGTAACAATGAATTTTTACGTCCAAGTTTAGATGCTGCAAGTCCTGAGATTGTACCCCCGATGATGCATCCGATCAGGGCGCTGGAGATGGTAGCGCCATGCGCCAGCGATCCCAGTCCCAGACCGTTGATCAGATAGAGCTGAATCGATTTTTCAGCCCCGGAGATCACTGCTGTGTCATATCCGAACAATAGTCCTCCCAGTGTGGCCACCATGGTAATGCCGACCACATAAAATGAGTTTTGCTTCTTCATGAAATTAAATGTAGCAGTTGATCAATTGCTCCAGCATCTCTTGCTTACCGCTTACCTGTTTGGGTTCCCCTACTTCCTTAGCGATGTTGTAAAGATCAGTCAGGCTCAGTTTGCCGGCTTCGTATTCGGCGCCTTTGCCGGAATCATAGGAAGCGTAGCGATTGGCTTTCAGTTTCAGATAATCAGAATCTTTCAGCAACTTGTCTGCAATGACCAGCGAACGGGCGAAAACATCCATGCCGCTGATGTGGGCGATGAAAATATCATCCATGTCTGTTGAGTTGCGGCGTGTTTTCGCATCGAAATTGATCCCTCCTGTGGTGAAGCCTCCTGCCTGAATGATTTCCAGCATCGCTTCAGTTACCTCATAAATATTGGTAGGGAATTCGTCAGTATCCCAGCCGTTTTGGTAATCACCCTTGTTGGCATCGATGGAGCCAAACATGCCGTTGTCGCGGGCAAAACGTAATTCATGGGCAAAAGTATGACCTGCGAGGGTAGCGTGGTTGACCTCGATATTCATCTTGAAATCATTTTCCAGCCCATAAACTTTCAGGAATCCGATGACGGTCTGCGTATCAAAATCATACTGATGTTTCATTGGCTCCATCGGTTTTGGCTCAATCAGGAAAGTACCCTTGAAGCCAAGTTTGCGGGCATGGTCACGTGCGGTGCCGAGGAATTTCCCCATGTGGTCCAGTTCACGTTTGGTATCCGTATTGTGCAGGCTCATGTATCCTTCGCGTCCACCCCAGAACACATAGTTGGTTCCGCCAAGGGCGATGGTAGCTTCCATTGCGTTTTTGACCTGAACTGCGGCATTGGCCAGAACGTTGAAGTCCGGATTGGTAGATGCGCCGTTCATGTAACGTGCATTGGAGAAAACATTGGCAGTTCCCCAGAGAAGTTTGGCACCTGTGGCATCCTGGCGTTCTTTGGCGAAGTCAATCATGTCGGCCAACCGTTTTTCAATTTCGAAAACTGATCCGTCGCCAACCACATCCGTGTCGTGAAAACAATAGAACGGAGCGCCGATTTTGCTGATGAATTCGAAGGCCGCATCCATTCTCTCCCTGGCCGCTGTCATCTTGTCTGATGCACCTACCCAAGGGAAAATCTGGGTTCCGGGACCAAAAGGATCACCACCGTCGCCACAGAAAGTATGCCAGTAGGCAACCGCAAAACGAAGATATTCCTTCATCGGTTTACCCAAAACTACTTTGTCGGCATCATAATGTTTGAATGCCATCGGATTTTTTGATTGTGCTCCTTCGAACCGGATTTGTCCTATACCCGGAAAGTACTCCTTGTTTCCTTTAAAAACTGTCATGATGTTTAAATTTAATGGTTGATTATAAGATGTTTATATAAATTTTGAAAATAATGCTGCTTCTTTTTCATTTTTCATTTTTTCTTCACTGCCCACTATTTGACGACGAATGTTCCTTTCAGAAATTCGGCAGCACCCAAATCCAGACTGCGTTTGCCCGGAGAGGCGCCTCCAATCGTGAGCAGAATGTTCCCTTTCCCAATCACACTTTTCCCGGATTCGTCCACCGAACTCATCAACTCAGGGGTGACGATAAACGAGATTTCCTGACTTGCACCGGCTTCCAGGCTTATTTTTTTAAACCCTTTCAGTGATTGTATCGGAACGCGGAAAGAAGCCGTTTGATCAGTGATGTAAAGTTGAGTAACTTCCTCTCCGGCAAGTTGGCCTGTGTTGGAAACTTTAAAACTTGCGGTCACAGATTCCCCTTTTTTAATCTTTTCTGCTGATAATTTCAGGTTACTGTAGCTGAATTTTGTGTAGGAAAGGCCAAAGCCAAACGGAAACAGGGGTTCTTTCTCCATATACCGGTAGGTACGGCCCACCATGCTGTAGTTCTCAAAAGCAGGAATGTCGCTGATCGATTTCGGGAAGGTTACGGGAAGTCTGCCACAAGGATTGGCATCACCAAACAGGACGTCTGCAACTGCTTTTCCTCCCTGTTCGCCGGGATACCAGACAAACAGGATCGCATCGGCCAATGCTTCAATTTCGGGACTTGTAATGGCACTGCCTCCGGTTAACACCACCACAATTTTCTTTTTGCCTGCTGCAATTTTTAATTTACGGAGGTAATTAAGCTGACTTTCAGGTAACCGCGTATCAAGTCTGTCACCCTTGTCGGAAGAGGCAATCGCTTCACCCTCTTCGCCTTCATTCAGGGGGGAAACTCCCAGCACGGCCACAGTTACTTCAGCCTCTCCGGCCATGCCTGTCGACCAATCCATGGGGTTCAGGTTTTCCCTGTCTGGAAGAATTCCATACCTGTATCCGATTTTTGATCCATCGGCGATTTTTCCGGCAATTCCTTCAAGAATGGTACTCATATCATCCGAGATTCCATAATAATTGCTGATCAGGACATCAATGTTTCCGGCCATCGGGCCAGTGACAAAAACAGACGGACAATCTTTGGCCATCGGCAGTACTCCATTGTTTTTTAGCAGTACCACCGATTTTTGTGCTACTTTTCTCGCCAGTTGTTTATGGGCTTCACTGTGCACGACTTCCGATCCGATTTTGTTGTAAGGATTGGCACTTTCCGGATCAAACATTCCGAGTTTGAACCGCGTTTTGAGCAGTCCGTGCAATACCTTGTCTACCTCTTTTTCTGTAATCAGTCCCTGTTTCACTGCCGAAGGAATCGCTTTATAGGTATCTCCGCAATTGAGATTCACCTGATTCTGGATGGCCAGGGCAACAGTTTGTTCGGCAGTTGCAGTAAAGTGGTGATCGCCATGAATGTTGGCAAGGGCACCACAGTCGGAAACAACATGGCCTTTGAACCCCCAGTCATTGCGCAGAATTCTGGTCAAAAGCCTGTTGCTGCCGCAACAAGGCTCATCGTCTGTCCTGTTGTAGGCACACATCACCGATTCGACATTGGCGTCCACGAGGGCTTTGAAAGCAGGAAGATAGGTTTCATACAAATCCTTGTCACTGACCACCGCGTTGAACTCATGCCGCAGTCCTTCGGGACCCGAATGAACTGCGAAATGTTTGGCACAAGCGGATGTTTTGAGGTATTTAGGATCATCTCCCTGCATGCCTTTGACAAAAGCTGTCCCGATGGTGCCTGTCAGAAATGGGTCTTCACCATAAGTCTCATGGCCGCGACCCCATCGTGGGTCCCTGAAGATGTTGACGTTGGGAGACCAGAAGGTCAAACCCTGGCAAATGGTGTGGAATCCCCTTTTTACGGCAGCATTGTACATGGCACGTCCTTCATCCGAAATCGCCGAAGAAACCTCATGGATCAGGTCCGGATCAAAGGTGGCTGCCATGCCGATGGCCTGGGGAAAGATGGTGGCTTTCCCTGCCCTGGCAACACCGTGCAGTGCTTCACTCCACCATCCATATTGCGGTACATTCAATTGGGGTAATTCAGCGGCAGCATCCACCATCTGGCTTGCTTTCTCCTCAATAGTCATGCGTCCGATCAGGTCATCCACCCTTTGGTCGATAGGTAAATCCGGGTTCAGGTAGGGGAGTAACTGTTGCTGGGCTGCGGAATATTTGCCACCAACGAAAATCAGGCAAATCAGAAGGAAATATATTTTGCGTAACATTTTATTGTGTTTGAATAATTTGCTGTTCATTCATTCGCTAATTTCAATCATCGTCAACTTTCTATTGGCAACAACTCAGAGTTGTTTATTGAGTTGAGTTTTCCAATTTTGATAGGCATCTTCATATTGTGATTTTTTGGAAACATCAGGTGTAACGATTTCGAGTTTATTCAAACTGGTGAAAGCCTCTTTGGCGGAAGCATAATACCCGGATCCAATACCTGCTCCGCGGGCTGCTCCCACCGAGCCATCCGTATCGTACAATTCGATGGTCGCTCCCGAAACACCTGCGAGAGTTTCCCTGAAGACCGGACTCAGGAACATGTTCGCTTTTCCAGCACGGATCACCGAGGCATTGATGCCGATTTCCTCCAGAATTTCCATGCCGTATTTGAATGAAAAGACGATTCCTTCCTGTGCCGCCCTGAAGAGATGAGCGTCGGTGTGGGTATTGAATCCCAATCCTGAAATCTGTGCCCCGATATTTTTATTTTGAAGTACCCTTTCCGAACCATTTCCAAAAGGAAGAATGCTCAATCCTTCAGATCCGATGGATACGGTGGCTGCTTTTTGGTTCATCTCCTCATAAGTGAAAAGTTTGTTGCCAACAAATTTGTTCAGCCAGGAGTTCAGAATCCCGGTGCCGTTGATACAAAGAAGAACACCCAATCTGGTTGCTTCTTTGGTATGATTGACATGGGCAAAGGTATTGACCCTTGAAAGCGGGTCGTATTTTACTTCGCCACTCACTCCGTAAACAACACCGGAGGTGCCGGCAGTTGTGGCAATTTCGCCTGGATTGAGTACATTCAATGAGAGGGCATTGTTGGGCTGGTCGCCGGCACGGTAGCTGATTTTTGTGCCGGGGGCAAGGCCAAGTTCAGCAGCTGCTTCTGCACTGACATACGATTGGATAGAGAATGTGGGAGCGATCTCAGGAATAAAGGAGCGATCAAACCCATAGTAATTCATCAGATCCGTGGCAATATCATTTTCTTTGAAATTCCAGAGAATACCCTCCGACAAACCGCTGGCAGTTGTTTTGACCTCTCCCGATAATTTCATGGCGATGTAATCACCCGGCAACATGACTTTGTCAATCCGGCTGTATAATTCAGACTCATTTTCCCTGACCCATTTCAATTTGGAAGCTGTGAAATTTCCAGGAGAATTCAGGAGATTGGTCAGACATGCTTCCTCTCCCAGATCAGCAAAAGCCTTGTTTCCGTAAACTGCCGCACGTGAATCGCACCAGATGATTGACGGCCGCAATACTTGCCGGTTTTTGTCCACAATGACCAAACCGTGCATTTGGTAAGAGATTCCGATAGAGTCTATTGTTTTTGGTTCAATTTTCGAAACGCTCATTATTTCGCTGATAGCAAGCTTCAGGTTTTCCCACCACAATTCGGGAGCCTGTTCTGCCCATCCTGCCTGCAAGGCAGTAATCTTCATCTCCTGTTTCGGATAGAAAGCAGAAGCGATGCAATTTCCGGAAACTCCACAAACAAGAGATGCTTTTACTGATGAGCTTCCAACGTCAATTCCTAAGAGATACATAATGCTTTATTTATTTAGTTGATGGTTTTTATCTGTTCTGATAGAGTATGAAGGATTAAAGCGATTCCCGGATAATCAGTTCTGTTGGGACGAGAAAATCGAGTTTTTCATTGGAAGCCGCAAACTCGGCCGCTTTCTTTCCCATTAATTTGAAATCTGTTGAAATGACAGTGATGCCGTCCGATACAAACTGTTTCATCGGAGTGTCGTTGTAAGAGAGCAGCCCGAAATCCTCCCTCAATTTGAATTTTTTGCGGTTGGCCTGCTCCAGGATGGCTGCAAGATCGATATCTTCAAAAACAAGATAGGCTTTACCTACCTTGATATCCAGTTCTTCAATGTTGTACAATATCTTGAAATTGAGATTGTTGTCTGTGCAAAATCTGCTGACGTTCTCTACTGATTCGAAGGGATGAAAGGTGTATTCGGGATAAACGCACACAATTTCGTCGTATTTTCTGAGCAGATGCCATCCTGAGGTCATACACCTGTAAACGGACTCGCCGAAATCCTGGTAAACCCTTGCCTGTCCCTGACGGGCATGAATGGGCCAGTCAATCAACAGCAGTTTGTCAGGATCTATTTCACCAATTATTTCAGGGATTTCAGGATGGTCGAAATTCATGATGATGTAGGAACTGAACTTTTCGTTGCTATTGTGAATGATGGATTTAAAGAGTTCAAAATTGTAATGGTGGAAGTTGATGTCGACCATTGTATTTTTTGGCAGGCTCTGTTTGAAGGAGTTGTAAAGCACTTCCTTGTAGGCCTTGAATGTGTCCAGAAAAAGAAATACCTGTTTTTGGGAACGCGTCACAAAATATCCCTTGTTGGGTATGGCTTCCGCGATTCCTCTTCTTTTTAGTTCTCCATAGCTTTTGAAAACGGTATCGCGCGAAAGACCTGATTCTTTCATCAGATCATTCACGGAAGGCAATGGATCTCCCTCCCGAAGCATTTTAAAATTAATGGAACGGATCAAGGCATCAACAAGCTGCTGAACCTTTGAAACACCTGAGTTTAAATTCGGCTTAAAATTGAATTTTTGCATGTTTGAGATAGAATCCAACTGTTCTGATCCGTTCTGCAAATTTAGGTTTTTGATCATGTGGGCAAGTCGAAATTTATATGTTATTCAACATCTTTTTTTAAATAGTATTTATTACTTTTAATTAATCGCTATTTTTGAATGAATTAAACCAAACACCATGAGAAAAAATATCTGTATTCAATTCATTTTCACTTTTTTAATGCTGGTCATTTCTCTTGCAGGGATGACGCAAACGAAAATTACGGTTCGTGCTGATCAACCCGGTGCTAAAATTGACAAGGCCATTTACGGTCATTTTGCGGAACACCTGGGTCATTGTATCTATGGTGGGATCTATGTCGGCGAAAAGTCTGATATTCCTAATGTCAAGGGGTTCCGTTCTGATGTGGTCGGTGCGCTGAAAGGTTTAAATGTCCCGCTGATTCGTTGGCCCGGGGGTTGTTTCGCTGACACTTACCACTGGAAAGATGGTATCGGACCAAAATCGGATCGCCCATCCATCGTCAATGTACATTGGGGTGGAGTAACCGAGGATAATAGTTTCGGAACCCATGAATTTCTGGATTTTTGCGAACTCATTGGTGCCGACGCGTATATTAATCTGAATGTCGGAAGTGGTTCCGTTCGTGAGGCTTCTGAATGGGTCGAGTATGTCACTTCGACCAACGAAAGCCCGATGACCAAATTGCGCAAGCAAAATGGACGCGAAAAGCCATGGAATGTGAAATACTGGGCAGTTGGCAATGAAACCTGGGGTTGTGGCGGGAATATGCGTCCTGAATACTATGCAGATATTTACAGGAACTATGCTTCATTCATGCGTGCACCAGGAATTTATAAAATTGCAAGCGGAGCGAACGTTGAGGATTACAAGTGGACAGAAGTGCTGATGCGTGAGGCCGGCAAAATGATGAACGGAATTTCTCTCCATTATTATACCCTACCTTTCGATTGGCAAAAGAAGGGCTCTGCCACTGATTTTGATGAAACCATTTGGTTTACCACCCTCTTTAAAACACTTAAAATGGAGGAGCTTGTCACCAGGCATTCTGTGATTATGGATCAGTATGATCCAAAGAAGAAAGTCGGACTGCTTGTGGATGAGTGGGGATGCTGGTATGATGTTGAACCGGGCACCAATCCGGGATTCCTGTATCAGCAAAGTACGATGCGTGATGCCCTGGTTGCAGGTATCAACCTGAATATTTTCAATAACCATGCAGATCGGGTTCGTATGAGTAATATCGCCCAGATGATCAATGTTTTGCAATCTGTTATCCTTACAAAAGACAAGGAGATGGTGCTTACTCCTACCTATTATGTATTCAAAATGTACAAGGTGCATCAGGATGCGGTTATGCTACCGGTGGAAGTCAAATGCGACAAATATACACTTGGTGCGCAGTCTGTTGATGCAGTCAATTGCTCGGCATCCGTCAAAAGCGGAATCGTCAGTATCACCCTCTGCAACCTGGACCCGAACAAATCACAGGATGTCAATTTTGAAATCAATGGATTGAACCTCACAAAAGTATCCGGGAAAGTTGTAACTGCAATAAAAATCAATGACTACAACGATTTCGGAAAAAAGGAGACAGTCTCAATGACGGATTTCAAAAATGTAACTGTTGCCAATGGTAAGGTCAGTGCAGTATTGCCTTCTAAGTCTGTGGTTCTGATTCAGTTGCAATAATTATTCATAGAGAAAATAAAAAAGGCTTTAAGTCAGTTTATATCTGCCTTAAAGCCTTTTTTTGTTGAATACAGCGCCTTATTAGGCGTAAATCCTTAAGGATGTACCTGTAAGTGCAGTATTGTATTTCTTTAGCGGAGTGGTTGCCGGTCCGTTGATAACTGAACCGTCATTGGCGAAATTCGAACCATGGTTCGGGCAGTGGAATCTGTTGGCAGTTCCGTCAAAAGCGATCGGGTTGAATTGCTGATGGCTGCAAATCGATGTAAGTGCTGCATAAACTCCGGCCGAGATTCGTGCTATGATGATGTTGTCTTTGACGATGGATCCGCCGTTGGTATTTAGTGCGGCATAGGTTGGTGAGGTAAGGTCGAGGGTGAAATCAACAGGTGTAGTGCCACCTCCCGGGGTTCCTCCTGCCGGAGTATCGGTTTCTGTTTTGCTACAGGAAGAAAGCACCGGTGCCATAAACAGCATTCCGGCGGAAACGCCCAGCGTCGAAAAAAATTCATGCCTTTTCATATGATTCAATTTAAGTGTAAAAAATTTAGGATTCGAATTATTTCTATTTAGAACGATTATAAATAAAAATAGTTTCAAAAAAGATTTGATTTTTCTGTATTCCTTCAAAATATTATTCCTTTTGTATTAATATTGGAATAGACAAGGCAGGGAGGTACCGAAACAGTTTTCAATTTTTGATTACCTTTGAAACATCAGCCGTTTGCATCAAAGCATAATCCAAAATATAGAAAAATGAAGAAAATTATAGCTGAAATATTGAAAGGCCGAATCCTGGTGTCTGATGGTGCCTGGGGTACTTTTCTTCAGCAAAAGGGTCTGAAACCCGGTGAATGTCCTGAATCATGGAATATTTCAAGGCCGGATGATGTACTTGCCATTGCACAAAGTTACCTCGATGCCGGTGCTGACCTCGTGGAGACCAACAGTTTCGGTGGAAGCAGATTCAAACTTGAAAAATATGGACTTGCGGACAAAGTGAGGGAATTCAACAAAGCAGCAGCCGAAATCAGTCGAAAAGCTGCAGGTCCGGATCGTTTTGTGCTTGGTTCCATTGGGCCGACCGGGAAACTTTTGCTGATGGAAGAGGTGAATGAGGAAGAATTGTACGATGCCTTCAAAGAGCAATCCATGGCGCTGCAGGAGGGTGGAGTCGATGCGATCATGATAGAAACCATGACTGACCTCGACGAGGCCAGGATAGCCGTTACAGCAGCCAGGGAAAATACCGAATGCGAAGTCTTTTGTACGATGACCTTTGAGAAAATTATTGGAGGAGGATACCGAACCATGATGGGAATATCTCCTTCCGAAATGGCTGAAACCCTTGTTGAGGCTGGAGCCGATCTGATCGGAACCAATTGCGGAAATGGCATTGAAGATATGATCGGTATGGTCAAAGAGATCAGAACCGTCAACAAGATCATACCCGTTCTGGTTCATGCCAATGCAGGGATGCCCAAATATTTGGATGGAGTAACTTCTTTCCCGGAAACTCCCGAAGATATGGCCTCCCGCGTGGAGGAAATTATCCATGCCGGAGCGAACATTGTTGGAGGCTGTTGCGGTACCACTCCGGAGCATATCCGTAAAATCAGTCAGGTAGTTAAATCCCTATAGCCAAATGATAGCCAAAGAGTTCAACTTCAGATTTGACGAATTGGCCATTGACCCGATGCAAATTCAGGCGGTGCTGGGCTTTCCGGATTCACCCCTGCCTGATCCATTTAATTTTTACCTGGAAGAGGCTCTGGATTTTGCCTCTCAAATGACTGAAATTCTGGCTGTCTGCAGGATTGTGGATGGCATTGCTCTGGATCCGTTAAAAGGAAGTCTGAGTGCAGGTGGAACTTCCTTCCATATTGGTAAAACCCTTTGCAAAGAGCTGAGAGGAGCTGAAAAGATTCTCTTTTTCGTGTGTACGGCAGGCAAATCGATCAGCGAAAAATCATCCTCTTTATTGAAAGGGGATGATCCAGCCAAAGGATACATCTACGATCAGGTTGGTTCCTTTCTGGCTGATGCAGCCGCCGAGAAAATGCAGTTACTTGTTCAGGAGGAGCTGCAACAAAAGGGTGAAAAAATAACCAACCGTTACAGTCCGGGTTATTGCCAGTGGGAGGTAACCGAACAGCACAAACTCTTCTCCCTGTTCCACGGCGATCCTTGTGGGGTTACGCTTACGGCTTCTGCACTGATGTATCCAATCAAATCGATCAGTGGAATGATCGGAATCGGTAAAACTGTCAGTTTCCGGAACTACCCCTGCGAACTATGCCAGATCAAGGATTGCTTCTACAGGAAAGTGCAAATGCAGAACCCTTCCGGTCAATAACCGGTTGAGAATTCATGTCAGATTATTCCTGATTTTCAGCGGTTTTTATAGTCTGGGCATCTGGTCAAAAAATCATGAAATTGTTTACTTAATGTTAATATTCATGGTATTCATTTGTCAAAATGAATGCCTAACTTTGTGTCCGTCAAATTAAAACATTTCATTATGAATAGAATAGCTGAGGTTGTAAAGCCGGGTGTGGTTACAGGAACCGACTTGCAATACATTTTTAAAGTAGCCAAAGCCAATAATTTTGCCATTCCGGCGGTTAATGTTGTAGGCTCGTCATCTGTTAATGCTGTCATGGAAGCTGCGTTAATTGCAAAAGCTCCTGTGATGATTCAGTTTTCAAACGGCGGTGCCATTTTCAATGCGGGTAAAGGCTTGAAATTGGACGGTCATAAGGCGGGTGTTCTTGGTGCTGTTGCAGGTGCCATTCACATTCACACCTTGGCAGAAGCTTATGGAGTTCACGTGGTTCTGCACACAGACCATGCGGCCAAAAAATTGCTTCCCTGGATTGACGGATTGCTGGATGCAAGTGAAAAGCATTTTGCCATGACTGGTAAACCTCTTTTCAGTTCTCACATGCTTGATCTTTCTGAAGAACCTCTCATTGAAAATATTGAAATTTGCAAGACTTACCTTGAGCGAATGAGCAAAATGGGTATGACCCTTGAAATTGAGCTTGGAATCACCGGAGGCGAAGAAGACGGAGTTGATAACAGCGGCATTGACAACAGTTTGCTTTATACCCAACCGGCAGATGTTTGCTATGCTTATGAAGAATTGAGCAAAATATCCCCGAATTTCACCATTGCGGCCTCTTTTGGTAACGTTCATGGTGTGTACAAACCGGGAAATGTGAAACTTATGCCGGTTATCCTAAAGAATTCACAGGAATACATCAAGGCAAAACTGGGATTGAAGGACGAACATCCAGTCGATTTTGTTTTCCATGGCGGTTCAGGTTCTACGCACGAAGAGATTCGCGAAGCCATCGGATACGGAGTCGTTAAAATGAATATTGATACAGATACCCAGTGGGCCTATTGGGATGGTATCCGTATGTTTGACGCAAAAAATCACGAATATCTTCAAAGTCAGATTGGTAACCCTGAAGGTGCCGACAAACCCAATAAGAAATTCTACGATCCGCGCGTTTGGATCAGAAAAGGAGAAGAGAGCTTGATTGCACGCTTGCAGGTTGCTTTCGAAGATCTCAATGCCATCAACAGCATCTAAAAGTACTCAAATAATAAAAAAAAACCGTCCGGGCAACCGAGACGGTTTTTTTTATTATTTTTATCGACAACTTAACCTTTTCGATTCATTGATAAGCCCTATGGTTTGTAATAATTAGCTACCGGAAGGGTTGATCGATCGAAGAGGATTCTTTTGATCTCCTGTCATCATAATTTGTCTGAATTACCATGAAGTCGTTGTCAGCATTTGTGTTGTTAATTATACTCCCGGTTGGGATTTTTGCACAGAAAATGACTTCATCCCAAAAAAAAATCAATGAACTTTACAGCGAAGCCCTGAGCCTTTCCCAAGAAGGAAATTCTGCAAAATCTGCCCAGAAGCTGAACGAAATCCTGAAATTGGACTCCACCTTTTACCGGGCTCGGTTTGCGTTGGCGGACCTCGCTCATGAAGCTGCCAAGCCGGATGACGAAATTGACAATCTACGAAAAGGGCTCTCACATTCAGGCGATTCCTATGTTCCCGGTTTCAAATTTTTAGGGGAGGCACTTTACAAAAAAGCGTTCTATGATGATGCTCTGACCAATATGGAACATTTTGCCGAAAAGAAAAAACAACTCACTCCGGCGGAACAATTGCTTTTGGCTTCCTGCCGATTTTCTGCAAGAGCCTTCAGGCACCCGGTTCTCTTTCAGCCAGTAAATCCAGGTGATTCGATCAATACTTCCGCAGAAGAGTATTGGCCATCGCTGAATGCCGAAGCAAGCAAGCTGGTCTTCACCCGTCTCGAAAAAAAGGATTTGACCGGTAAACCGATTTCAAAACCACAGGAAGATTTTTATTTTTCAACCTATGATTCCATGGGTTGGTCCAATGCGAAGGCTGTTGGTCCACCCGTGAATACAGATGAGAATGAAGGAGCCCAAACCCTTTCAGCAGATGGGAAACTATTGATATTTACAGGTTGCGGCAGGCCCGACGGAGTTGGCAGTTGTGACCTTTACATTTCTGTCAATAAAAACGGAAAATGGTCGCCTCCGGTCAATTTGCAGGAGCCTGTAAACAGTGCAGCCTGGGAGTCTCAACCTGCACTCTCGGCCGACGGGGATACCCTGTATTTTGTGAGCAGCAGAGCAGGTGGGAAGGGCAACATGGATATCTGGAAAGCAGAAAAAATTGCAGTTTCGTCTTCCGGGATACCTGAGTACGGAAATGTGGTGAATGTAGCGGAACTCAATACCCAGGGTAACGATCTCTCCCCGTTTATCCATGCCGATAGCAATACACTCTATTTTTCTACAGATGGAAGACCCGGATTGGGCAGTACGGATATCTTTATGGCAAGGATAAGAAACGGGAAATGGTCTGAGCCTGTTAATCTGGGTTATCCGATTAATTCAAACCGAAATGAGGATGGTTTGTTTGTTGAAAGATCAGGCGAAAGAGCCTGGTTCTCTTCCAATCGTAACCAGGATCGCGGATGGGATATTTTTTATTTTACGCTTCCTGACTCTTTAAAACCTGATCCGGTATCTTACATGAAAGGAGTCGTGCTGGACGCAAAGACAGGGAAAAGGCTGAATGTCGACATTACGCTTTCTAATCTGACTTCCAAAAAGATTGTGAGAAAAATATCTCCATTGGAAAATGATGGCGAATTTCTGGTATGCCTGCCATCTGGAAGCAATTATGGAATAAACATTACACGCAAGGGATATCTTTTTGCTTCTGAAAATATTTCGCTGGTGCATGGCTATTCGCAAAGTAGACCCAAGGAAGTGATAATCAGGCTTCAACCAATCGCCGTTGGTGCATTCACTACACTCAGAAATATTTTCTTTGACACTAATTCTTACCAGCTGAAAGAGGAGTCTCAGACCCAATTGGATGAGATGGCTCAGTTTATGGTTCAAAATCCTGGAGTAGTTGTGGAGGTTGTCGGACACACGGATCATGTCGGAACGAAAGAATACAATCTTGAACTTTCGGCGAAACGTGCCGAGGCCGTCGTATTTGAGCTGAGGAAAAGAAATATTGCACCCTGGAGGATGAAAAGCAGGGGTGCCGGATTTGACTTCCCGGTAGGCGACAATGAAACAGAAGAGGGCAGGAGTGCCAACCGCAGAACCGAATTCGTGATTAAAGAAATTGTAACTGAATAGTAAGATGGCTAGTTCAGCTTTTTGTGGGTGCTATAGGTTTTCTACTGCTGCCACAAATGGGAATTCTTGTTTTAGAAAATAATGATTAAATACATGACTCAAAAATGACGAGATCACAATTATTTCAAGATAGAGGCAATGCGTTCCGGATAAGTATACTGATTCTGATGGTTGGATTACTGATCACCGGCTGTTCGGTTGAATCGAAATTGGTCAGGAGTTACAAGGGAAAGTCCTTTTCCGTGGTGATTGATCGCATGGGGGCACCCACGACAACGGAGAACCTGGTGGGCGGAGGTACGATAAGAAGTTACATCAAAAAAAGGATGCTGAAAGAAACGCCCATCAACACAGGTCAGTTTAAATATGACGCTTTCAACAGTCCCAAGGTGCTCAAAACAGAAGTTACACAGTTCTTTGTCAGTCAGTCTGGATTGGTCAACGAAGTCAGGTATAGCTGTGAATACAGCAAATAGCTCAATTTCAATGTTGTATTTATTGAGATGAATCCCTGTTTAGGGAATCATCCAACCTGAACTGCTTTTTATGAAGAGTCAGGATAAATAATCGCTCATTTTTCATTTTTCAATTGTCAAGGCTGTGGAATTTTGTTTTTTTTTATACATTTGCACTCGCTAAAAAGTTCTGCCCAGATGGTGAAATTGGTAGACACGCCAGCTTGAGGGGCTGGTGCCGGTTACGGTGTGCAAGTTCGAGTCTTGTTCTGGGCACCGGGAAAAAAAGGCAATTGATGTACAGTCGGTTGCCTTTTT
>JBAXUL010000073.1:0-20484 GCA_037129695.1 Prolixibacteraceae bacterium | reverse complement strand
GCGCAAAGAAGACGCAGGATATATTCTGTTGAAAAGTAATTATTCGGAACAAGCCTTTGGCATGTAGGATCAAATAAATACAGCAAGAATTATGAAAAAATATCACGCAAAGAGCACAAAGAAGACGCAGGAAAATGCATTCAATTCAATGCAATTCTTCCCTTACTTTTTCGTTGATTGAATCATCCGGTTTTCGGATTATTTCAACTTGTGAACGTTCCATGCTTTAAAGGTTTTTCCCAACATCAACTTGGTTTCTATGAAATCAAGAACCAGTTTTTTCCCCGAAATATGTATTTCATCCTGTTCAATCGAAATGAGTACCTGACCTTTGTAAAAATGCATGAATCTTTTCCATTTGGTCCTGTAATCAAGTAAAATGGATTGGTCGACCCTTTGTGTTTCCACATAATCAAAATGCTTCAGCAATGCTGCGAGTTTCAGTTGAAGTTCCTCCTGGTTGATCGCTCCTTTTAAGGTAAGTATTCCATCCCGGTTGGTGATGGCCTGCATGATTCCGGATAACAAAGGAGTGAAGATGAGGATGATCCAGGTTTTTTTAAACAATTCGGTATAGGATGTCTTTAAAATCAGGGGATACAATACCATGACAATGCCATTCAAAAGGACTAATATCAAGAGTGCATAATTGGCCATTTCCAACAATGAAGGTGGAAACAGTTTCTTTTCCATGGTGGTGAACGTTTCGGTTTTCATGGCGTGAACAGGATCAGGATTTTTTGTCATTCTATTGGAGCAAAGATAAGATTTAATCATGGATGGTTGTTTTCATTCTCTTTGGAAATCCGGAGATTTAGCCATTAAGATCAACATCTGTTGTCAAATATTCGGTGTCAATTCATCAATCAAAGGCCTTTAATTGTTTCAGGATATTCCGCGTAATCTCTTTTCTGCAGTTTCCAAAGTTGGGATTGACATCACTCCGCAATTTGCTGATTCTGGTGGCAAAGAACCAGACATTGTCTTTCTTTTCCAGATAACCTACCCACCAGCCGGTGTCTTTGCCGTAAAGCCTCGACCATCCCGTTTTTGAGCGCATCTGGTATTTGTCATTTTGTTCGGTGACCATCACCTTTTTCAGTATCCTGATGTTCCTTTTGGAAAATGGCAGCTTGTTTTCATGCACTTTGATCAGAAATTCAACCTGGTTCACTGGAGATATGGCCAATGGACCAAAATTCCAGAAATCAGGACCTTCTTCAGACAAATCGGAATTTCCGTAACCACATTCTTTCAGGTAATGTCGGAATTGTTCCTTGCCTGCTCTTTGCGCCAGTTCGATGAACACCCATACTGCCGATACCTCAAAAGCTTCCCTAACGGTCATGTCCCTGTAGATTTCGGGCCGGTAACCGTAAAAAGTGGTATCCGTCTTGCCCGGCCATCTGATGACTTCCTTTTCATCTTTGATTACACCTGTTTCGAGGGCAATCAGCAGATTGATGATCTTGAAGGTCGAAGCGGGAAGACTTGGGATCTTTGCATCAGCCGGATCGCTGAAAAGCCACTTTTTGTGCTTGTAATCGTAAATGGTGGTACTTCCCTGAACTCCACAATCCATGAACGGTTTGACCAGGTCAGGCTGTGCAGTTGCTGACAACGCGCTAAACAGGAGGCAAATAAGCGGTAGGGAACGCATGAAAATGAAAAATGAAAAATGAAAAATTAAAATTCTGCACTGGGGTCTTTTGTGGAACTCTTCGTGGCCTTTGTGGTTCATTCTTTATACTTCACCACGATGGGCACCTGGTTCATGGTTTTCGAATTCGGAGTTTTAGACTTTCAGGGTACTGAGAAATTTGGGAGGTCTTCTGTTTTTGGATATTTGTTCGTAGGCGTATCCGATGGCAATGACCACCGGTTCCTGGAAGGCCAGACCGGAAAACGACAATCCGAGGGGAAGTTCGTTCACAAATCCCATGGGTACCGTGATGGATGGATAACCGGTAATTGCCGCAGGGGTATAGGCTCCGTACCCGGTCCAGAAATCGCCGTTGATGACATCGTTGCACCAGGATGTGCCGGTGGCAGGTCCGCACAATGCATTCAGGTTGTTGGTGATAAATAATTGATTGATGAACGTTTTAAGTTGTTTAAGTTCTTGAACAGCAGCAATATATTCCTTTGAGTTGAGGTCTCCTTTTAATTCCGAGCCTTCCATGATCTCCTGTTTGAAATACGGCATCACGGATGCTTCATTCCGGCTGTTGAACTGAATGATATCCTTCATGGATTTCATCTTTCCTGCTGCAGCGGCAAGATACCTGTTCAGACCATCCTTGAATTCATACTCCATCATTTCAAATTCGGCTTTTGCGAATTCTCCTGTTTTCGCCATAAACTCAACTTCGACAATCGTGGCCCCCGCCTGTTCCATTTGTGACAGGGCGTTTCTCAGGATTTTATCGATCCCTTCGTGCCGATGAAGAAATGTTTTCTCCACACCAATTCTCTTGCCTTTCAGCCCGGAAGCATCCAGAAAACGGGTGTAGTCAATGACCTGACTGTTGTGGCCGGTCATGGATTCATCCTGAGAATCGTTGCCGGTCATTGCATTCAGAAGCAGTACTGCGTCGGTAACAGTGCGGGCCAGCGGACCTGCCGTGTCCTGTGATTTTGAAATGGGGATGATACCCGAACGGCTTACCAGACCGATGGTAGGTTTAATCCCTGTCACACAGTTCAAGGATGCCGGACAAGCGATGGAACCGTCGGTTTCCGTTCCCACAGCCACGGCACAGAGATTGGCAGAAACAGCCACGGCTGAACCGGAACTTGAACCACAAGGTGAGCGGTCAAGAACATAAGGGTTTCTGGTCTGACCACCCCGGCTGCTCCATCCACTGGCGGAGCGGGTAGAACGGAAGTTGGCCCACTCGCTGAGATTGGTTTTGCCCAGAAGGACAACACCGGCTTCCCTTAATTTTTTGAGTACGAAAGCGTCCTCTTTCACGATGTTTCCCGCGAGGGCAAGGGAACCTGCCGTGGTCTGCATTTGGTCGCCACTGTTGATATTGTCCTTGATCAATATCGGAATTCCGTGGAGTGGACCTCTGATTTTTCCCTCCTTACGCTCCTGATCCATTTTTTCGGCCATTAACAATGCGTCGGGATTTATTTCAATCACAGAATTCAGGATTGGTCCTGCTTTATCCATTTCCTCAATGCGTTTCAGATAGATCCGGGTCAGGGAGACATAGGAAAGTAATCCACTTTTCACTTTTTCCTGCAGTTGGGGGATGGTTAAATCATCGGGATTCACTGCTGTTGTGGAGGTTTCACCATTTTTTGACTGTGGTGCAAACTGGCAGGAGGAAAGAGGTAGGAGTGTGGCGGAAATGCCCGCCAGGAGGCTGTTCCTGACAAAGTTTCTTCTGATCATTTGGTCTGTATTTTAGGTAAATTATTGTAGCTGGCAATACAAGTATTCAAACACGAAGATTTAAGATTACCTGGAATCTGTGTAAATATAAAAACAATGTGTTTGAGTTATTACAGGTGGACAAAAAGCTATATAGGAGAGTCCATTACCCTCCGGGTGTGAAATATCTCAAATCAAGTCTTATGAATGCGTCTTTCAATAGATTGCTTCCCACTCCGTGGTCGCAATGACGGATTATTTTTATCAAGCGAGGGTGGCGGGAAGGAGGCGGTATATCTAATTCTGATAAAAATAAAATTGTCGCCCACCTCCTTCTCGCCACCACCAGATAACCAAGGCGATCCCGTCATTGCGACAGCGAGGAACGAAGCGGGAAGCAATCTGCTTATTATGTGCAGGATAAACATCAATGATTGATTATTTATCCTCAAAACACCCTCCTAAATAAACAACCATGATTGCAAACCCAGAGACTTACTATTTTATTTTTATCAAAGCTGAACAAATCCAAATCCAAACATTCAATATTTTAAATTAAAATGGCTTTGCGTTAACTTGTTACAACGTTGTATTTTTTCAGGTAATCCGGATCTACCTCTACTCCGCTGCCTGGTCCGGCAGGAACTTTGATTAGGCCGTCTCCGATCAGCAGGGAAGAGGTTTTGCACACCAGCGGCAACTCCTTGCTATTCCCTTTAAACTCGTGGAAAGGCCCTGCATTGGGCAGCGTAGATACAAAATGCATCATGTAGAGGTAACCGAGTCCTCCGGAGATATGCGGTGTGCAGGCTTTCCCCATTGCCTCCGCCATCCGGGCCACCTTCATCGACCTGATCATTCCGCCAAAATAATAAACATCGGGTTGTATGATCTGCAACGCATCGTGTGCAATCAGCCACCTGAAGTTGTGTAAACTGGACTCCTGTTCACCTCCTGCGATGGGGATGGTCAGGGCATCCGCCACCTGTTTGGTCTCCTCGTACCAGTCGAAAGGGACAGGCTCTTCGTAATGCTCGTATTTGTATTCCTGTAACAGATTCCCTATCCGGATGGCCTCCTTGGCATCGTAGGAGCCGTTGGAATCTGCGAAGAGGTGAAAATCGTCGCCAAATATTTTTCGAATCATCGGAATAAGCTTGTCAGATCTTCCTGCCGGGAATTCGGGGTGGCTCATTCTTCCGCCCACCTTAAATTTCAATGCCTTGGTTTTGGAGGCTGATACCTCCTCTTGCAGGTGTCTGAGTACTTCTTCGCCTGAGATATCCCGCTCGCTGTTGGCCTGGTAGAAAGCAACCGTCGGATGGTGAATCTCGCCGATCAGCTGTCCGATGGATTTGTCTGCCATTCGGCCAAGCATATCCAGGATGGCCAACTCAATGGTGGCCATCGGTACCCAGAGAGCCAGACTCTGGAATTTGTAGTTACTCTGGTAAACGTAGGCTTCTTCGATGAGTGCTTCAAGATCTCTGGCATCCTTCCCGATAAAGTAGGGCTGAAGCCTGTTCACAAACACGGGATAGAAGGATTTCATCGGACCATCGTTGGAAAAGGACCAGCCCACAGCGCCATCTTTTGATCGCACCCGGCACAGAAAGCTATCCTTGAAGCGCAGCAGTTCAAGCGTGTCAATGATGACGGGAGCAGTGAACAGTGCTTTTTTTAGTACCTCCTTTTTCAATACCTCATCAAGCTTCACATAGGCAGACTCGATATCCAATTCGGATTGAGCGGCATAGGCGGATCCGGGAATGGCTGCTGCCAGTCCGCCAGCGAGGGTGGTGGTGATAAATTTGCGACGGTTGGTAGACATAAGATTTTGTTGAATGATGGGGTGAAATTTGATGGCAATTGATTTCAAATTTAATTGAATTTAGCATCAATATGACGGCAGTAATCAAGTTTGTTAGCTCTCACGGCTATGATATCGCTCAATTGGATCAGCGACCCTGTTGAAGGAGGAGGTTGAGAGGGAAGTCATCTCCTCCTATCCCGTTTGAATTTCTTCCAACAGCGGCATGAAGGAGAGTACCGGTGCTTTCCCTACTGCCAATGACAGTTCGATCAGCTTTTTTAGGGTATAATTAAACTCTCCTTTCATTACCTGTGAAATATAGCCTTTGGATACCCCCAATTGTATAGCTAACTGGGATTGAGTCATCTGGTTCTCTTTCAGATAGGCGGCAACCTGGTGGTAAATTTCATTTTGTATGGTTTCCAGCCAATACTCAGGGCTTTTTACCAATTCTTGTTGCTTGAGCATACTTATTGAAATACTTTTGTAGGTAATAGCAACTATTTTATGTTGTAATATTCCCTTTGTTTTGACCTCCCCCAATCCCTCCAAAGGAGGGGGGCAAAGCATTGAGGTTACATTTGAGCTCGAATCTGAAGTCTCCCTTTTGGGGAGATTTAGAGGGGTCAGATATGCAAAACGTGATGTAAATCCATTTCCATTACTTATTGATCCACCCAACATCTTTTGCTATGGGTTTACGTGCAAATTTAGTCATTGAAGTTTAGTTGTAACTATACTTATTGTTTTTTCACAAAAGGGATGAGGTTTTTGATGTCTCTGATTGAAGAACCAAATTACCCTTCAAGTTAATCTAAAATTGCATTAATATCGAACGTATCATTCATCAAGATCAACCTCCAGATGAAAGGTTCATCGGGAGGTGAAGAAAAAAGAACAAAAAATGTCGTTGAATCTTGATGTCTGCTATCTCACAATGACTTCCTTGCCCTCCAGTTGGTGGCAAACGTGGCAAATGCCACCACCGAAACCGAACTGACCGGCATCAGAATGGCGGCGACCACGGGTGAGAGATGGCCTGACAGGGCATAGGATAACCCGACGATGTTGTAAAGGATGGAGATGGCAAAGCTGATGTGGACAATTCCTACCGACTGGTGGGCAAAACGGATGAAACGGTAGAGCTGACCCAGTTTGGTGGCATCCACGATGGCATCGCCGGCAGGGGAGAAGTGGTAGATATCGTCGGCAATGGAGAGTGCAACCTGGCTCTGCATAAATGCCCCGGCATCGTTGAGTCCATCGCCTGTCATCAGCACATTTTTGCCTTGTTGCTGCAGTTGGCTGATGAAATCCATTTTCTCCTGCGCCTGTTGGTTGAAAAACATTTTTTCGGGGTGAAAGTATTTACCCAGTTTCTCCCGTTCGGCATCGTTGTCGCCGGAAAGCAGGTAGATGTCGAAGTGACCTTTCAACGACTCCATCAGCGTGTCAAAACCTTCGCGGTACTGGTTTTCGATGGAGAAATACCCTTTTAGCTTTTCGTCTTCTGCCAGATAGACGCGGGAGGCAATGCCTGATAATTCGGCATTTGACCCTGTGACAAATTCCATGGATCCCAATTTATAGGAGATCTTGTTGGCTTTGCCAAAGATTCCCCTGCCGGAAATTTCCACAAATCCTTCGGTGGTAATTGGTTCGAGATGTTGGAGGGAGCGTGCAATGGCATTGCTCAATGGATGGGTCGACTGGCGTGTGAGTGCGTAAACAGCACTAATTTCCTGGTCTGTCAATGGCTCTCCGACGAACTGAATCTTGTTGGCATCAGGTTTGGTGATGGTGCCGGTTTTGTCGAAGACGATGGTGTCAATCTTGACCATTTTTTCGATGACGGTCGTATTCTTAAGGTAGATACCTTTTTTGCCAAAAATGCGCATGGCGCTGCCCAGGGTAAAAGGAAGCGACATCGAGAGGGCACAGGGGCAGGCAACAATCAGCACAGAGGTAAATACCTTCAGCGCAATGCTTAGATTTTCATTGACAAACCACCAGCAAAAACCACAGACGGCGATGACCAGGATGATGATTGTAAAGGGAGCACTAAGCCTGTCTGTCAGGTTGACGATGGATTTGGAGGATTTTGTCTTCTCTTCCTCCTGGTTCCAGAGTTGGGTGAGGTGGCTCTGTTTGACGGTTTTCTCGACCTTGATGGTGATGACACCACCGGTCTGGCGGCCACCGGCATAGATGAATTCGCCACTGTTTTTGCGGATGGTGGTTGATTCTCCTGTCACGAAACTGTAGTCAATCAGGGCAGTCCCACTTACCAGGATTGCATCCGCGGGAATCAATTCCTTGTTCCGGATCAGCAACTCATCGCCGACTGCAATCTCCTCCAGCAGGGTGCTCTGTTCGGTGTGGTCGACAACTTTGCTGACGGCCACCGGGAAATAGGATTTGTAATCTCTGTCAAAAGTGAGTGCTTCATAGCTCTTGCTCTGGTACCATCTTCCCAGCAACAGAAAAAACAGGAAGCCTGCCAGTGAATCGGAATAACCCGGGCCCCGCAGCGTAAAAACATCCACAGTGGTTACCGTGAACAGGGCGATGATGCCCAATGCAATCGGCAGATTGATGTTGATGATGCCCCGTTTCAGGCTTTGCCAGGCAGAGATCAGGTAGTCACTTCCGCTATAGAATACCAATGGGATGAGCAAAATATAGCTCATGAAGTAAAGAAAGGTACCCAGCGACTCGCCCAATGGTTTGTGGTTCAGGTATTCCGGTAGACTATATAGCATCACGTTGCCGAAAACAAATCCGGCGACGCCGATTTTATACAGCAAGGTTTTATTGTTGGGTGTCTCCTGTTTTTTCTCCAGTGTTTGCTGGGAAATGTCAGGAATGTAGTGAATGGCGACCAGTAATTCGACCAGTTGGCGTAAGGAGATCTCCTCCCTGTTGAAGGTGATGGTGGCTTTCTTCGTGATAAAATTAACAGTCGAATTGAGGATTCCCCTGTTGAGTTTGTTGAGGTGTTCGAGCAGCCAGATGCAGGAGATGCAGTGAATAACCGGAATGTACATGGTCACCTTGGCAATGCTGCCTTCCAGAAATTCGAACAGTTTGGCCTGTACCTCCTCCTTCTCCAGGAAGGCGTATTTGCTGTCGTAGGTAAGATCTTCGAGCTTAATTCCCGGTGTCTTTTCGAGCGTGTAATACTGGGTAAGTCTGTTCTCGCTGAGAATCCCGAAGACCATGGAACAACCGTTACAGCAGAATTGATGGTTTCCTGTCACTACCGGTATCTTGCCACAATCGGCACCGCAATGATTGCACTGGTTATCGGATGACATAGGTGGATCTGATGTAAGGCCTGCTGAACATTAATTCAATTTGGCTGTATCTTTCTGACAACAGGCATGTTCCACCTCTTTTGCTACGGGCATTTGCCCCATTTGCATGTGTGAAGCCGGTGTGAGTTTCTCTTTCGGCGGACTCAGGTAAGGAATCCCAAGACTTAAGCCTCTCATAATAAAGATGATGCCAATCAATACAACGACTACAGGCACCATTCTGTTGATCTGTTTCCGGATGGTTTGTGTGGCCATGTTGCCGACCAGGGAGAGCACCAGCAGCAAGGGAAGGGTTCCCAGACCGAAAAGAGCCATGTATCCGATTGCCAGGCGGAAATCGGCCGTACCGATGGCTCCTGCGACAGCCATGTAAACCAGTCCGCAGGGAAGAAGTCCGTTGAAGATGCCGATCAGGAAAAGCGCCTTGTTGTTTTTTTCTTTGAACAGCTGTTGCATGCCCCTGCGGATGGGATTGAAGAATGCAGGTAATCCACCAACAGTGAATTTTTGAAAGAGGGAAGGCAGCAAAACAGAGAGTATCATGAGGATGCCAATGGCAATGGAAACAAACTGTTGGTAGCCGAGAAATTTAAATCCTGCGCCAATCAGACCGAACAATGCACCCATGATACTGTAGGTCACAATCCTCCCCAAGCTCCACAAGGCGCCACCCCAAATTTTTTGCAAAATGGTGGTTCCTCTCAATGGTAAGGCAAGTGCAATGGGTCCACACATGCCAACACAGTGAAGACTGCCCATCAGGCCAAGGAGAAGAGCGGTAGCAAGAATACTCATAAGGCCAATCTGTTAATGATAAAAAGTGAGTTGAATCACTTTCACTATTCAATATCTAATGTTTTCGTCACACTGAACTTTTCATTCAGACTGTTCCATGTGAAGTAGACCATAAATCTACCGTGAACCAGTAGGTTCTTATCTATCTGAAAAGGGGAATCCTTCATTTTTAAATTGATTATCAGGTCTTTCGTTTTGTCAGATGAACGGAAAAAGTAAACCTGAAGCGAATCGTCTGATGCGGCCATTCCCTTGCTCAGCGTAATTTGTATGGCATTGCCTGAAGTGTTGATTTGAATGCTGTCCTGGTAAGCGGCAGATCGTCTGTTGATCTCAATTTGCTCCGAATACCTGGCTCCTTTCTGATAATAATCGTCCGACACGAGGTCGTCGTTTTGACGCATCGCAAACAGGACAAAATAGAGTACCCAGGCAAAGAAGATAATAAAGAACAGAATGAGGCTTTTTCCCCAGTTGAGTTTCATCACGGTGCAAGAAAATTAGATGTAATGGTTTCTTTCAGCTGATCTCCGCTGAAGAGTCCAATTTTAAAGTCTGTCACTTTCCCCGTCAAGGAAGCTTTTTTCATCTTGACAATGAGCGCCTCTTTCAGCTTTCCGTCGGGAGGAAGCACAACCTTCCCGCCTGCAATGGTAACTTCTCCCGTAGGACAATCCAGCAAACGCAGTGTCAGTTCGATGGGCTCATTTCCCTTATTCAGAAACATGACCTGATAAATATTTGAAATTGTTTCACTGTCGAGTTGTTGATAGAGGGTACCCTGTGCCCGCCACATGTTGACGTCGATGGTGGTTCTTCTTCCTACCGTGAAGGCAAGGATCACCATGAGCGCCACCAAAACTGCAGTATAGGCAATCGACCTGGCATTCAACAGCGAACGCTTGCCGCTTTCTACCCCTTTGAAAGAGTCGTAGCGGATCAGGTTGTAAGGTTTGTTGATTTTTTTCATCACAAGGTTGCACTCATCGATACAGGCAGCACAATGGATGCATTCAAGCTGCGAACCGTTCCGGATGTCTATCCCGGTAGGGCAGACCGAAATGCATTGCAGGCAGTTGATGCAATCGCCACCTTCAGCTACTTTTGAATTCCGGGGCTCACCCCGTTTGAAATCATAAATAACTGAGATTGAGTTATTGTCAAGCAAAACTCCCTGCATCCTCCCGTACGGACAGAAGAGCGTACATACCTGCTCCCTGAAATAGGAATAGATCCAGTAATAGAACATCGAAAGTGCGATCATGATCAAAAAACCGGCCAGATGTTCACTGACAGGTTCTGTCATAATTTTCCACAATTGGGAAGGACCCGTGAACCACATCAGGAACACATTGGTGAAGAAGATGGAAACAACAATGAACACAGCTTGCTTGGCGATTTGCCGCAATCCGGTAGCGGGTTTTGATTTACCTTTCCTGCCATTTCCGTCGAAGAAAAACTCTATTTTGCGGTAAACGAGTTCGAGGAAAAGCGTCTGGGGGCAGGCCCATCCACACCATAACCTGCCGAAGACCACCGTGAAAAGTACGATGGAGATCACAGTTACAGCCATCACCAGCGCCAGGATATAAGTGTCCTCCGCAAACACCATCAGTCCGAAGATGTAGAATTTTCGGTTGAGGATGTCCAGCAGCATGAAGGGATGCCCGTCGATTTTAAGGAACGGGGCAAACACCAGAAAGAGAAGCAGAATATAGCCTACGATGTTTCTTCGCAGGTACCATTTCCCTTTCGGCTGTTTGGCCCTGATCCACTTTCGTTGTCCGGAAGCATCAATATTGTTCGGGCGGTCCCGAAAATCCTGATCGCTAATTTGATCCATAAAGGTTATTTACACTCCACACCCTGAGGTGCTTTGGCATTGGGAGGATTTGATCCCACAAGGGATCCAAGGATATATCCAACCACACTTTTGATCTGTGCATCAGTCATCATCGTTTTGAAAGGAGTCATTCCCTTTTCGGGAACTCCTTCCATAATAACTTTCACCAGATCAGCAGGCTTGCATCCGTGAATCCAGAATTTATCCGTCATGTTTGGCCCGATGGCATTACCTTCGCCTTTCATACCATGGCAGGCAATACAACCTTTCTCGAGAAAAAGTTTGCCTCCTTCGGCTATTTGTTCTTTGGTAAAAACAAAAGCAGCACTGAGCTCAGCGGGACCTTGGCCGGATTGCTTGTTGAACTGGGCCATCTGTTTGTTGTATTCGCTCACCTGATCCCGACCATTGTTGGGATAACCGAAATAATGAACGGCATAAAAAAGCGAAAATGCGATGGTTCCTAAAAACAACAAGAGCACCCAGTACGGGGAAGGGTTATTTAACTCTTTGATGCCATCGTATTCGTGGTCCGAAAAATATTTGTCTTTCTGAAGATTGTTGTTCATGATTCTACGCGTTTATTCTGTCTTAACGAACAGTGTAATTATTTTTAAACAGTTTTATTTAACTCTTCCTTCTCAAAAATTGAGGATTTATATTTGTTCAGATCTTTCTTTGGAATGGTATAAGTATAGATGGCCACACCAATGAATAATCCGACAAAAATGATGATTCCTACAATGTAATACAATTGGATTCCATCAATTCCTGATAAAGTTTCACCTACAAATCCCATTTTTTTATTTTTTCTCGTTAATGGTTGCTCCGGCAGGAGAAATGTCCCTTCCCAGTTTGTGCATATAGGCAATGACAGCAATCACCTGTTTGGTTGGTTTGGTGTCTACTCCGGCCTGTTTGAGCTCATCCACAATCTTTTGGGCATCTGCCAGGTAAGATTCAATGGCCTTCTTGTCGAAGCCCTCTGCGTAAGGCACTCCCAGCATCTGCATGGCCCTGATCTTCCTCGGAATAATGGTCAGATCGACCTCTTTGTCCAGCAGGAATGGATAGGCAGGCATGATGGACCTTGGCACTACCGTATTCGGCTTGCTGAAATGGTTGAAATGCCAGATTGCAGTTTTATAGGTTGAGCTTCCCATGTATCCGGCACGTGCCAAATCCGGGCCTGTTCGTCTGGAGCCCCACTGGAACGGATGGTCATAGATAAACTCCCCGATTTTGGAATATTCGCCGTAACGATCAGTCTCAAACCTAAGCGGACGAACTTGCTGTGAGTGGCAATTGTAGCAGCCGTTGGAAACGTAAATGTCTCTTCCCTCGAGTTCAAGCGGTGTATAAGGTGTAACTGTGGAAATAGTCGGAATGTTGGACTGAACTTTCATCATTGGAATGATTTCAACAACTCCACCTATGACAAGTGCGACAAACATTAAAAGAGCAAGTCTTACACCCTTTCTTTCCAACCAGCGATGTGGTGTCTCTCCTGTTTCTGATCTTTTCTGAATATTAACCAGCGCAGGAGCTTCAGCAGCTTCGTTCGCTACTATTTTGCCGGCTGCAATGGTCCTGATCATGTTGACAAGGAAAATTATGTAGCCAGTTAAATAAAGCGCTCCACCGAGAATACGGATGTGATACATTGGCAGGATTCGAATCGTCGTTTCCATAAAGATCGGATAGGCCAATAGTCCGTCTGTTGTATATTCCCTGAGCATCAGCCATTGGGTAATTGCGGCCCAGTAAAGTGGAATGGCGAAAAGCAGAATTCCAAGGGTTGCAATCCAGAAGTGGGTATTGGCCAATTTTTTGGAGTGAAGCGGAGTTTTAAAGAGTTTTGGAATCAGCCAGTAGAACATCCCGAAGATCATTCCACCATTCCATGCCATACCTGCAATGTGGGTATGCGCAATGGTCCAGTCGGTAAAGTGGCTGACTGCATTCACACTTTTGAGCGACATCATCGGTCCCTCAAAGGTGGCCATACCATAGGCAGTAATGGCAATAACCATAAATTTCAAGGCGGGATCTTCCCTTACTTTATCCCATGCACCGCGTAAAGTCATTAATCCGTTGACCATACCACCCCAGGAGGGAGCAATTAACATGATTGAAAATGTTACGCCCAATGCCTGAACCCAATCAGGTAAGGCTTGGTACAAAAGGTGGTGGGGTCCGGCCCACATGTACAAAAATATCAGTGACCAGAAATGGATGATTGAAAGTTGATAGGAATAAATTGGCCGGCCAGAAGCTTTAGGCAGGAAGTAATACATCAGTCCCAAAAATGGAGTCGTTAAAAAGAAGGCAACGGCATTGTGACCATACCACCATTGTACCACTGCATCTTGTGCCCCGGCATAAATTGGATAACTCTTGAGCAAGGAGACAGGGAGTTCAATGGAATTGACAACGTGGAGGATGGTGACACCTATAAACGTAGCCAGGTACCACCAGACTGCTGCATAAATGTGTTTTTCGCGTCTTTTGATCACCGTGCCAATCATGTTTGCACCAAAACTCAACCAGGCAACAGCGATCATCAGGTCGATGGGCCACTCAAGTTCTGCATACTCTTTACCGGTAGTAAATCCGGCCAGCAACGTGACTGCAGCACACAAAATAATAAATTGCCATACCCAGAAATGAATTCTTCCAAGTATGTCGTTGAACAATCGGGCTTTCAGTACTCTCTGTAGCGAGTAGTAGGTTCCTGAAAACATGGCATTCCCAATGAATGCGAAAATAACGGCATTGGTGTGTACCGGCCTTACCCTTCCGAAGGAGGTGAACTCCAATCCGAAATTGAGTACCGGGAATGCAAGTTGCAAGGCAATAACCAACCCTACCAATAGAGCGACTGCCCCCCAAACCAACGTGGCATAGATGAAATTCCTCACCAGCGCATTGTCGTAATTGAATTTTTGTACTTCCATAAGTGTTCTAATCAGGATTATATTTGGTTAATTAATCTGTTTCTCTTCAGTTTCCTCTTCTTCGTCAAACAATATTCTGATGGAAGGAGTGTAATTGTCCTCGTACTGACCGCTTTTGACGGCCCAGATAAACAGGGCCAGGAAAATTAGTGCGGCAAACAAGCTTACTCCGATCAGGAAAAAAAGTATATTCATCAGTTATTTTAATCAATTGCAAATCAAGCCAAAGCCCGTCCGGTTTGAACAGCTGAATATCCATCGTTTCACATTGATCAGGATCAATACAAGGTAACTTCCTAGCTAATTTGGTCTGAAAAAGTTGGATTTATCAGTAGGCCAAATTTAATAATTATTTTAAATTTAACTATTTCTTTGCATTTTCGGAATCGTTGAAAAGAAGCTATCTTTTTGAACTAGTTTGATAGGTCGAAATTAATAGCTAAGTATCACGTAATTAATATATTGTATGATGAAATTGTTTTTGTTTATTTCACTGTTTTTAGCCATTTCCGGTAGTGTAAATGGCCAAAAAACGAATTTAGAATCATTACAAATTTCGAAAATATTTTGTGACTTTCCTGAATCAACTTTTTCGAGTGAAAATCAGATGCCCAGATTCAGCTGGATAGTCTCTGCCAACCAGCGTGGATTGGTTCAGAAAGCCTATCAGATAGATGTCGCTTCCAAAGTGGAAAATATTGACAAAGAAGATATTGGCTCCTGGAGTTCCGGCAAGGTGCTTTCTGATGAGACCTTAAATATCCCGTTTGCCGGGAAATCGGATGTCTGCATGGGTAGTTTCTTTTACCGCATAACAGTTTGGGACAATCGCGGTCATTCGGCCAGCAAGACAGGAAATTATTTTGCAAAACGACCGGAAAACGGCAAATGGAGGGCAAAATGGATCGGTTCAGGAGAAGGTCATGACCAACTTCCTCCCAAAGGATTTTATTCAGGCGCCAAAGGGGAGGGGAAAAGTGGGGATTCCATCCACCACGACGGAAGGTCACTTTTGCTGAGGCATACTTTTCAAATTAAAGGGAAAGTGCGTTCTGCTAAGGTATTTGTTACCGGACTTGGACTTTATGAACTATTGGTTAACGGAAAAAAAATCGGGGATCAGGTGCTTTCGCCGGCAAAAACGCCCTACCACAAGCAAATACTGTATGATCATTTCGATCTCACCGGTCAGCTTGTGACGGGCACCAATGCGATTGGCATTCATCTCGGAAACGGATGGTACAATCCCTATAAAAAGTGGTGGCAGGAGTACCGGATGCAATGGTTTGGACATAAAAAAGCCATTCTGCAGCTGGAAGTGGAATATGCAAACGGAAACAAAGAAATGATCCTTACGGATGAAAGCTGGAAGGCAGCTCCGGGCCCGTCCCTGTTCAACTGTATTTACGACGGAGAGGTGTATGATGCGACGCGGGAGGTGAAAGGTTGGGCAGAGGCTGCTTTTGATGACAGTTCCTGGAAAGCAGCTGTCGTTTCGGATTCCCCGCGCGGGAAGCTGATGGCCAATGACATGCCTCCGGTCAGGATTGTGGAGCGAATCACCGCGAAAAAGATAGCAACTCCAAAACCAAATGTGAAAATTTACGATTTTGGCCAGAATTTCGCAGGTTGGTGCGCGCTTACCTTAAATGGGAAGCCGGGAACAAGAATCCGCATCCGGTATGCTGAAGAGTTGGATAAAACAGGTAACCTGGATGTTACCTGCAACGAAAATGCCGGTGCTACTGCTGAATATGTACTCAGGGGTGATGGTGTTGAGGTATTCGAACCTCGTTTTACCTTCTTTGGTTTTCAATATGCAGAAATCACTTCCGACCTGCCATTGCCGGAAATCCTGATGGCCGAAGGATGTGTGATTCATTCGGATAATCCACCTTCCGGAAGTTTCAGCTGTGACAACGAACTGATCAATCAGATTCATCACGCAACGGTGTGGTCGCAGAAAAGCAACATGCTGGGCTATCCGATGGATTGCCCTCAAAGGGACGAGCGCCTGGGCTGGATGGGGGATGCACAGGTAACTTCCGAAGAAGCGCTCTTCAATTTCGACATGGCACGTTTCTACAGAAACTGGTTCAGCGGAATCAGGGCAAATCAGGATAGCGCCACCGGAGATATTCCGATTATCTCGCCACGTCCTTATATCAGGGATGATGGTGTAGAGTGGAGCAGCTCTTACCTGACCATGGTTTGGGATTGCTACCGTTATTACGGCGACAAGCAGCTGATCGCTGAACATTACGGAGCGATGTCGCGATATTTTCGGTTTCTGGTGAGTCAGGGCAAGGATCTCATTCAGCCAAAGGGTTGGATTGGCGACTGGGGCAGCCTGGCAAAAGGTTGGAAGGAGGGCGATCCGGAATCCATTCCAACTGCCTATTTCTATCTTGATGCGGTATTGCTCTCCAAAATGGCAGGTGTGACAGGTCAAAAAGCAGATTCACTCTATTATGCTGTTATGGCGGAAAAGATCAGGAAAGCCTACCATGCACATTTTTTTCACGACGACTCCAATAATTACCACGACGGAAGTCAGATGGCGAATGCTTTTCCGCTTTACCTCGGATTGGTGCCGCAAGACAAACGCGAGCTGGTTTTTGCCAACCTGGTCAGGCAGATTCTGGTCACCGACAGCGGACATCTCACCACAGGAGTATTGGGCACCAAATACCTGCCTGAAGTACTTTCCGGGTACGGCAGACCGGATATCACCTGGTTGCTGGTCAATCAAAAGGGATATCCCAGCTGGTCGGAGATGATGAAGAAATACAATACGCTATGTGAATTCTGGACCCTCAAACAGTCGCATAACCATGTGATGATGGGAAGCATCGACAGCTGGTTTTACGAAAATCTGGCTGGAATAGGGTTGTCTGAGGAATTTCCTGCTTACAAAAGGACGGTCATTCATCCCTATTTTGCCAAAGGTCTAAACCATGTTGATTGTACGCTGCAAACGGTCAGGGGAAAATTGATTTCCGGATGGGAAAGATCAGGAAGTACCCTGAAAATGAAGCTGGAAATTCCCTTCAATTGCAGTTCAGAGGTGTGGATTCCTGCCGATAGCAATTCAAGAATAATGGAGTCCGGCAAACCTGTGGAGTCAAAAAAAGAAATCACCCTGCTCCGAAAAGAGGGTGATTTCGTGGTGTTTTTTATCGGATCGGGAAGCTATCTTTTTGAGGTTAGATATCCCGCTGAAAAATTCTAAATTTTTTGTATACAACGCCGCCAAACTTCTCCATTTCGGCACGGACTTTGGTGTTGTACTCAAGTTCGAGGTGGGAGTCCATCACTGTTTTTCCGAGGTCTCTGGCCGATCTGACCAGACTTAGTCCCATCCAGACATCCAGTCCGCGTCCCTGATAATGCGGGGCAATGGCTCCGAGAAGCAGGTTGACCTGTTTGGTCTTGCGGGCTGCCGCAAAAATGCGGAAGATCCCGAATGGAAACAGATATCCTTTTGATTTTTTGATGCCTTCGCTGATATCAGCCATCGCGATAAACATCGCAATAATTTCTTTTTTCTCGTTGATGATTACTTTTACCAATCTGGGATTAATCAGAAAGAGATATTTATTGGCAAAATCATCCATCTCCTTTTCGTTGAAAGGGACGAATCCATAGATATCACCAAAGGTATCATTGACCAGTTGAAGAACCGGACGGATCAATGGTTTGATCTTTCTTCTGGAAGTAAATTCCAACAGTTTTAAATTGGTATTCTGTTTTTCTGCACGTTCCAGAATTTTTTGGTGAAGGGGAGGAATCACATCCGGAATGGGAATCTGATACACGACACAGTCCACCTTTTTGATAAACCCGGCAGCCTCTGTCAAATCCACCATGTAGGGCAAGTTGCAATTGGAGGCGATCACAACGGGTTTGTCGTAACCTTCGATTAAAAATCCCTGAGGATCTTTGTCTGAGAAGGCCAGCGGACCTACGATCTTATCCATGCCGAATGATTTTCCCCATTCTGATACATAGTTGACTAATGCATCAAAAACCTCAGGGTCATTCCAGGTTTCAAGATTGGAAAAACGGACATGATTCTCATTGTGCGATTGATTGTATATTTTGCTGATGAGCCCCATACAACGGCCTACACACTTTTCACCCTTGAAGGCAAGAAGCAGTATGTATTCACAATGGTCGAACAGTCCATTCTTTCTCGGATTGAAATATTCCCACTCATCCATATAAAGAGGGGGGACCCAATTCGCATGATCTTTGTGGATTTCTGCAGGAAGATGAATAAAAAGACGAAGGTCTTTTTTGTTTTCGATTTTTCTGATAGTTATGGCCATAGGGAGCAAAAATAAAAAAGTTTTTCGATAAGTGTGATAAAGAGAATAAAGTGGACTGAAATGCCAAAATCACTTGTGGCTTCAGCGTCCATTCGCTGAAGCCTTTAGCGCTGATAGCCCTGTTGTCTTTAGTTTACTTCATGTACTTTTAATTTTGAAAACAGATCCCATAAAACTATTCCTACACTTACCGATATGTTAAAGGAGTGTTTGGTTCCGTACTGGGGAATTTCGAGTGATAAATCGCATTGATCAACCACCTCCTGCTGAACACCTTTTACTTCATTCCCAAAGACTAGCGCCAGTCTGGCGTTTTCAGTCGGAATGTAATCTTTCAGACTGATACTGTCTTCAACTTGCTCAACAGCAATGATGGTATATCCTTTACTTTTGAGATCTGCAATAACTTCGAGTGTGGATGAGAAATACTCCCAGGGAACAGAGTTCTCGGCCCCGAGTGCTGTTTTCCGAATCTCTTTGTCAGGCGGGGTTGAAGAGATGCCGCAGAGGTATATTTTTTCGACCAGCAAGGCATCTGAAGTACGGAAAACCGAGCCGATGTTGTGACAACTCCGGATATTATCCAGTACGACCGTGACCGGAATCTTGACCACATCCCTGTATTTCTCTGCATCCGGCCTGTTTAGTTCATTATTTTCCAGTTTTCTCATCCGGGTTACCAGCTTACATTTTTTCGTTTAACGGGCATAGTCATGCAACGCGCTCCGCCGCCGCCCCGCGCAAGTTCAGAACCTGCAATGGTGATGACTGCGCGTTGGTAGTCCTTGATATTTATTTTATTTTCAATGATATCCATGGCTTTAATGATCTCGAAACCATTCCGGTTCATCTCCTCCAGGGTCTTTTCATTTCGTTCGTATCCGATCACTTTACCCGGAGCAATGGCGAAAAAATTGGCGCCACTGTGCCATTGTTCACGTTCCATGATCCATGGGTCGCCATGCCCTCCGCAGTTGATCGGAGTGAGTTCCATGCCGCAACGCTCCAGCGCTTTCAGTAAACTGGCCTCCTCCTTGATGGAGGTTACTTTTCCATGGTCGATTGTAATTTTGATGGTATGGTATTTGGTTTTCTTGAGAATCAAAGGTTCATACACCATGCAGGCATTTTTATCCAGGAAGGTGAAGGTCATGTCGAGATGGATGAACGACTCAGGGGTTCTTGGCAATTCCTGAACAATCAGGTGTTTGACTCCCTCTTTTTTGTCCCTGATGATCTCTGTCAACAGATCGATTCCTTCGGTTGAAGTGCGGGCTCCGCTTCCAACAAGGATGATATTTTCGTTGGCGATCTCTACGTCACCGCCTTCAATCGAGACATTTTTAAACGCATTCCTGCTGCCTGCCATCCGCTCAGGATTGATGGTATTGACTCCAAATGAAGGATGATCCCTGAAAATGGTCTCCATGATCAGTGATTCCCTTTCCCTGATTTTACTCGCCATTTTCCCGATCAGTACGTCATTCCATATGGACATGGCTGAATCACGGGTAAAGAGGAAATTATGCAATGGTCGCATCGAATAGCGTTCATTGCTCAGAAATTTCGTCAGATTGTCGCGTTTGAGGACTACTCCTTCAATCAGTTGTCTTGCCAGAAGTTCGGGCGGCATGTTGAGCAACAGATCCAGTTCATCGACAACTTCCTCGTGTGCACAAATATTTCGGATAAGCTCTTCCTTGGATAGATCGTTTTTGAGTGTTTCTGTCAGTAACTGCTTGATTTCATAAGTCAGGCATACCTTGTTCAAAACCTCCTTGAGTTCAAAATACTCTCTCGAGGCGACTGAAAGGTTGAGGATGTCGCTGTACAAAGCCCTTTCTGCATTCTCCGGTGTCATATTTTCGACTTCCGGTCCGGGACTGTGCAGAATAACTCCCTCCAGTTCTCCAATTTCAGAATTGACATTCACATTATACTTTTCCATAAAGAGAAGGTAAGGTCATGATGGCAATCAGAATGCCATTGATGATTAAAATTTCAAATTTGTAATGTACAGATCATCTGATTTTTTAATTCAAAAAC